>NZ_OY829290.1:3797500-3992500 GCF_963691685.1 Thalassovita sp. | reverse complement strand
GTAAGGAGCGGGAAAGTATGCTTTTGATCAGAAAGTGAGCCATCGGTCGAACCAGCCCGGTGGTGGAAGACGTCAGTCTTACTCTTTCTGGATCAAATCAAGCGCGAGAAGGGCGTTTGGTGAATGCCTTGGCAGTAAGAGGCGATGAAGGACGTGATACTCTGCGATAAGCTAGGGGGAGCCGAGAATAGGCTTTGATCCCTGGATCTCCGAATGGGGCAACCCACTTGATACTCTGTTATTGTTAGCTTTTGCTGATCAATAACCGGGTAAACCAAGTACTTTTAACCTGAATACATAGGGTTTTAAGAGCGAACCCGGGGAACTGAAACATCTAAGTACCCGGAGGAAAGGAAATCAACAGATACTCCCCTAGTAGCGGCGAGCGAACGGGGACCAGCCGAGCCTTGAGAGTGACCAGAACAATCTGGAAAGATTGACCATAGTGGGTGACAGTCCCGTATGGGAAGCTCGATAGGACGTATTAAGTAAGGCGGGACACGTGAAATCCTGTCTGAACATCGGGGGACCACCCTCGAAGGCTAAGTACTCCTTACTGACCGATAGTGAACCAGTACCGTGAGGGAAAGGTGAAAAGCACCCCGACGAGGGGAGTGAAACAGTACCTGAAACCGAACGCCTACAATCAGTCGGAGGCTCCTTGCGAGCTGACGGCGTACCTTTTGTATAATGGGTCATCGACTTGGTCTCACGAGCAAGCTTAAGCCGTTAGGTGTAGGCGCAGCGAAAGCGAGTCTTAATAGGGCGAATGAGTTCGTGGGATCAGACCCGAAACCGAGTGATCTAGGCATGACCAGGCTGAAGGTAAGGTAACACTTACTGGAGGGCCGAACCCACACCTGTTGAAAAAGGTCGGGATGAGTTGTGCCTAGGGGTGAAAGGCCAATCAAACTCGGAGATAGCTGGTTCTCTGCGAAATCTATTTAGGTAGAGCGTCATCCGAATACCCCGGGGGGTAGAGCACTGGATGGGTAATGGGGCCCCACAGGCTTACTGATCCTAACCAAACTCCGAATACCCGGGAGTACTAGATGGCAGACACACGGCGGATGCTAACGTCCGTCGTGGAGAGGGAAACAACCCTGACCTCCAGCTAAGGCCCCTAATTCATGGCTAAGTGGGAAAGCAGGTGGGACGACCAAAACAACCAGGAGGTTGGCTTAGAAGCAGCCATCCTTTAAAGATAGCGTAACAGCTCACTGGTCTAAATAAGTTGTCCTGCGGCGAAGATGTAACGGGGCTCAAGCCATGAGCCGAAGCTGAGGATGCACATAGTGCATGGTAGCAGAGCGTAGTGTGACATAGCTCCAATCCTCTTTAGCGATCCTCGGATCGCCTTGGAGGATAAGGAGCTTTCTGTGAAGCCGGCGCGTGAGCGATCCGGTGGAGAGATCACTAGTGAGAATGATGACATGAGTAGCGACAAACAGGGTGAGAGACCCTGTCGCCGAAAGTCCAAGGGTTCCTGCTTAAAGCTAATCTGAGCAGGGTAAGCCGGCCCCTAAGGCGAGGCCGAAAGGCGTAGTCGATGGGAACTAGGTTAATATTCCTAGGCCGTGAGGTGGTGACGGATCACAGAGGTAGTTCAGGCTTAACGGATTGTCTGGGCTGCTGAGTGGTCCCTGGAAATAGCCCCTCTTTAAGACCGTACCCTAAACCGACACAGGTGGACTGGTAGAGTATACCAAGGCGCTTGAGAGAACGATGTTGAAGGAACTCGGCAAAATACCTCCGTAAGTTCGCGAGAAGGAGGCCCAGTTTCTAGGCAACTAGTGGCTGGGGGCACAAACCAGGGGGTGGCGACTGTTTACTAAAAACACAGGGCTCTGCGAAGTCGCAAGACGACGTATAGGGTCTGACGCCTGCCCGGTGCCGGAAGGTTAAAAGGAGATGTGAGAGCGTCGAATTGAAGCCCCGGTAAACGGCGGCCGTAACTATAACGGTCCTAAGGTAGCGAAATTCCTTGTCGGGTAAGTTCCGACCTGCACGAATGGCGTAACGACTTCCCCGCTGTCTCCAACATCGACTCAGCGAAATTGAATTGCCTGTCAAGATGCAGGCTTCCCGCGGTTAGACGGAAAGACCCCGTGCACCTTTACTACAGCTTCGCACTGGCATCAGGCACAATATGTGCAGGATAGGTGGTGGGCTTTGAAACCAGGACGCCAGTCCTGGTGGAGCCTCCCTTGAGATACCACCCTTATTCTGCTTGATGTCTAACCGCGGTCCGTTATCCGGATCCGGGACCCTGCGTGGCGGGTAGTTTGACTGGGGCGGTCGCCTCCTAAAGAGTAACGGAGGCGCGCGAAGGTTGGCTCAGAGCGGTCGGAAATCGCTCGTTGAGTGCAATGGCAGAAGCCAGCCTGACTGCGAGACTGACAAGTCGAGCAGAGTCGAAAGACGGCCATAGTGATCCGGTGGTCCCGCGTGGAAGGGCCATCGCTCAACGGATAAAAGGTACGCCGGGGATAACAGGCTGATACTGCCCAAGAGTCCATATCGACGGCAGTGTTTGGCACCTCGATGTCGGCTCATCTCATCCTGGGGCTGGAGCAGGTCCCAAGGGTATGGCTGTTCGCCATTTAAAGAGGTACGTGAGCTGGGTTTAGAACGTCGTGAGACAGTTCGGTCCCTATCTGCCGTGGGTGTAGGATACTTGAGAGGAGTTGCCCCTAGTACGAGAGGACCGGGGTGAACGTTCCACTGGTGGACCAGTTATCGTGCCAACGGTAGTGCTGGGTAGCTATGAACGGAAAGGATAACCGCTGAAGGCATCTAAGCGGGAAGCCCCCCTCAAAACAAGGTATCCCTGAGGACCGTGGTAGACCACCACGTCGATAGGCCAGAGATGTAAGTGCGGTAACGCATTCAGTTGACTGGTACTAATGGTCCGATAGGCTTGATTTGATCCAGTAAAAGTAAGACAAATCAAAAGCATACACACCTAAGTGAAAACACTTGGACAACAGTTGATATCAGGGCTAACAAAATTGCCCCTTGGTATTTATTCGGTTTGGTGGTCATAGCACGAGTGAAACACCCGATCCCATCCCGAACTCGGAAGTTAAGCACCGAAGCGCCGATGGTACTGCGTCTTAAGGCGTGGGAGAGTAGGTCACCGCCAAACCTAATAAATACCAAATCCTCTCTAATCGATACTAAACCCAAAACACCGAACAACGGCCGCCCAAAAAAGGGCGGCCGTTGTTCGGTGTTTGAGGGACGTGAATTGCAGTATGACTGGTACTGCGTCGTTCAGCGAAATAACCTATAGCTGTGATGTCCAGATGGCTGTATTTGGATCGACCTTGCGCATGAATTGGCGGTCTGTCCGCTGTCACTGCTGCGACAAGTGCTAAGAAAACCCGTTGCATTTCACCGAATCGCTGTGAAGCAAATGGGTAGCTATCCGTTTAGGGCGCCCCCTACGCGCCTTTGCATACTCCGACATAAGATGTTGTAATCCCGTAGTTTTACGGATTTGCGGGCTTCATTTTCCTGATTTCGTGTCAATTCTGCACCGGATTTTACACCTCTCAAAGAAGACACCTTTCCCTTTACGTAAAGAAACACCGAAAACGGACGTAGTTAACAATGTCGATCAATCTGCCGCGAAGAGTGGATGGTCTGGTTGTTGCAGGGTGAAGTGTGAGTGGGTTGGCCTCTGAGTTCAGGGGTTTCGCGTATAGGTAAGGATTGGGGACGATCCGCGTGAGAGCGTGGAGCGACAAACGGGCAAATATGAAGACTTTGGTTAAGGCCCTGCGCAAGCTCTGCGCAGGTGGGGCTGATCTGCGGATCGGTGCGATTGTTATGGTATTGGGGTTTGGTCTGGCGGCTCTGGTTCCCAATCAGGTTAAGGCACAAGACGTCGACTGGGTTTTGAACCTGGAAGACACGGGCTATGACCCGACGCCGGCAAGTGGCCTGATCTCCTACAGTCTGTCCATTTCCAACAGTGGTCTTGATCCGATAACCGCAACCTCCGTGGATCTGACGATCCCGGCCAACAGCCAGTTTACCGGAATGACCGGTGATATGGGCCCCTGTCTGCCAGCAACAGCGACGGGCCCCACCGTGGTGCGCTGTGATGTGCCGGCTTTGGCCGGAGAGGGCAGCGTTGCGGCGCAGGTTAACATCCTGTCAGAGGTGATGGGCAACCTATCCCTGTCCGCCGCAATCACAGATACCACCGACGCACCGCAGACCGGCAACAACCAAGATACAGAAACAACCACTGTGAGTGCAGGTTCTGACCTGGGTGTCACGATCAGCGGCCCAACAACCGCGGCGTCAGGCAGCATGGTGACCTACACATTTGTGGTCACAAACAATGGCCCAAATACGCTCAGCTCCGCGGCGTTGCAGTTCCCGACCACCAGCGGATTGATGAATGTGACCCCGCCGGCGGGCTGTTCTGCCGGGGCGGATGGGTTTGACTGTACGATTACAGGTCCCATGGCCCTTGGCGCGAGCCGTAGTTTTGATTTTACCGGTCAGATCTCAGCCGCCTCAGGCTCGACGATTTCGCCGCTTGGCAGTGTCCACACAGCGGATCCGCTGGACCCGATTGATGGCAATGACACCGACACGATCGACACATCCGTCACCGCTGGCAGCGACATCCGGCTGAGCAAGTCCCGTTCGCCAAACGGCAATCTTCTGGTTGGGGACACGGTCAGCTTTACGTTGTCGTCCAGCTACACCGGTGACAGCCCAACGGGGTTGCAGATCGTCGACACCTTGCCGGTGAACTACGCGATCGACAGCATTGTGCCTGATGGGGGCAGTGACTGGATTTGTGGGTTCCTCGGCCAGGTTGTGACCTGTGACATGACCGATGGAACCGTTGCAGGGGCAAATGTGGACCTTGGCGATGTGACGGTGAATGTGACCGTTGTGTCCGAAGGCACGGCGCAGAACACCGCAACGATTTCATCCACCTCCCCCCTGGACCCGGATCTGAGCAACAACAGCGACAGCGACAGCGAAGCGACGATTGTTCAGCCCTTCATCGATCTGGATGCCAATAAAACGGGTCCGTTCCCGGCCCTTGGTGTTGTCGGCAACACCTATGAGTTTACGCTGAACGCGCGAAACCGCGGCAACACGGATTTCTGGGGCACGGTGATTTTGACCGACAGCCTGCCGGCTGGGCTGCGTTTCACTGGGTACCGGGGCAGCGGTTGGTCCTGTAGCCCCGCCGCGCCGGTGGACGGCCCCAACGATGTGACCTGTAGCCGAACCTACACCGAGGCAAGCCCGCTGCCGGAAGACAGCACGACGCCTGATCTGATCCTGGAAACCGAAACACTGGCGGAAGGCGATGCCACCAACCGGGTCACCGTGACCTCCCCCGATCCCAATCTGGTGGACGACAACGCGGGCAACGACAATGCGTCGGTCATCCTGAGTGTGCATCAGGTTGCAGTATCGGCCGATATCACCGTTTCGAAAACAACGGCACTGGCAACTTTGGCCGCTGGCGAGGTGCAAACCTACTACATCGAGGTGATCAACCCAGATCCCTTTAACGCATTGGATGTTGAGGTCACTGATGACCTGACCGGCCTGATCAACAATGCTGTGGGTCCGACGGATTCTGGCGTTGTTGGCTGGTCCGTCACTTCAAACTCGGCCTCCGGCATCACCTGTAACACGGATACCGTGTTGGGCGGGACCTCACGCCAGCTGTTCTGTGATATTGACACCCTGCGCCAATGTACCCCTGGCAGCGGTGGTGACTGCCCAATCATCGAGGTGCAGGTGCGCCCCGGTGGCAATGGTGGCAGCCGGACCAATACGGTCGATGTAATCTCGATGGGGGTGGCGGATGGCGATCTGACCAACAACACAGACAGCGCCAGCTTTACCCTGACACCGCGTGCGGATGTCACCGTCAGCAAGGTTGGCTCGCCCGGCTCGGTGCCGGCGGGTCAGAACCTGACCTATGTAATTTCCGCGATCGTGACCGATGACGGGTTGAGCGCCGCAGATGATGTGACGATCACCGATACGTTGCCGCATGGCGTGACCTTTGTCTCAGCCTCGCCCTCGGCGGGCAGCTGTACCACGGTGCCAACCGCGGGCGATGCCATCACCGCGCTGAACGATCAGTTGGTCTGTGATCTGGGCCGGATCAACAATGGGGCGCAGCGCACGGTGACGGTTGTTGTACGGCCGAACCACAGCGCGGGCGTCTACCCCCGCACCATCACCAATGCGGTATCGGTGGCCACCAGCACGGTGCAGACCGATACCAGCAATGACAGCACCACCGAAACAACCACGGTGACGATCCCGGCGATGGATCTGATCGTGAACAAGACCGAGGATATTGATCCGGTCGCAGTCGGTCAGGAAACGACCTACACCATCACCGTGGAAAACGGCGGCCCCAGCCATGCCGAAGATGTGGTTGTGACCGACACCATGCCGGCGGCGGGTCTGAACTATCAGTCCTACACTGCGCCCGGTGGTGTCTGTACGGCTCCTGCGGTGAGCGCGGTTGGCGGCACGTTGACCTGTTCCTATGACCTGATCCCAGCGGGTGAGGTGCGCACCATCACCCTGACGGCGATGGGGGTGACCAAAGGGATCTACGACAACTCGGTCTCGGTCAGCTCCTTCGGGGCGGCGTCGCTTTATGACACCAACAGCACGAATGACAGCACCACCGAAGGTACTACCGTGCGGACCCGCGCCGATATGGAGGTGGTCAGCAAGACCCCCAGCGCGGCCTCGGTCAACCTGCGTGATGACTTCACCTTTGTGATCCGTGTCCGCAACAACGTCGGCCCTCACGTGCCCACCGGCGCCATTCTGGCCGAGGCGGATGAGGTTGAGGTGGCAGATACCCTGCCCAGCGGGATGGAGCTGACCGGCACGCCAAGTGTTGCTGTGGTCAGCGGTTCCATCACGGCCAGCACCTGTACCGGTGCGGCTGGTGGGACGTCTTTCACCTGTGATCTGGGCACCGTTAGTTCTGGCGGGGAGGTGGATATCACCGTTCCGGTTCAGCTGGTTTCAGTCAGCAGCCTGCCACATGTCTTCACCAACACCGCGACGGTCGACAGCTTCTCGTTGGATATGGCGCCGGGCAACAACAGCAACTCGGGCTCGGTCAGCGTAAACTCCTCGGTTCTGTCTGGTCGTTTGTTCCGTGATTTCAATGATGACGCGGCGGTTGACGCGGGCGATACCGGCATCGCGGGCATCACCATGACCCTGACAGGTACCTCGTTTGACGGCCAGTCGGTCACACGGACGGTCACCACGGATGCCAACGGCGGTTATCAGTTCGACTATGTTCCGCAGGGCACCTATCAGGTGCGCCGTGGCAGCGTGTCAGAGGATTACCTCAGCGACGGGACAGACACGCCCGGCACGCTAGGCGGCACCGCCCAGAACAGCACCGATATTGCGGCGATCACCTTGCCTGCAAACACCAGCACCACCGGGTATCTGTTTGCCATGGTGCCGCAGGCGCGTATTGGCATTGCCAAAGAGATCACCAATCAGGTGATGCACGCCGATGGATCCTTTGATGTGACCTTTGGTCTGACGGTTGAGAACTTCAGCCTGGAAGATCTGGAAAACGTCACCGTGATGGACCCGCTGAGTGGTGCGGCACCCAGTTTTGGAACGCTCGCCACCCTGGCGGATCCGGCAAACGATCCGATGGCACCGGGCACCTATGTGGTGACCACCGCGCCAAGCAGTGTTTGTGGCGGGGCACATCCCGGATTTAATGGCAGCGGGGACCCAATCGTCGCCACCGGCATCACCCTGTCTGCAGATACGCAGTGCGTCATAGACTTCACCATCCGGGTGCAACCAACCGTGCCACTGCCTGCGGCGCAACCCGGTGGGCATCTCTATGAAAATCAGGCTGAGGTTCAGGGCGATGGGGTTCTGTCGGGCCAGATCTACCCAACCAACCCATGGCTGCGCGATCTGTCCGACAATGGCGGCAATCCCGACCGGAATGATAACGGTCGCGGCAATGATGCGAATGAGGATGATCCGACTCCGGCAACCCCAGGCGTGGCCCCGGCGATCGATCTGGTGAAAACCGTTTCGGGTATTCTGACCACACCCCAGGCGGGCGATACGCTGACCTACAGCTTTACCGTGACCAACACCGGCAACGTGGATCTGAGCGATGTTCAGGTCGTAGATCCGCTGCTGGGTGGCGCGCTTTTGTCCCCGACCATCTCCCTGGCGATGGGGGCTAACCATAGCTTCACTGAAACCTACGTGCTGACGCAGGCAGACATTGATGCCGGTCAGGTGGTCAACAACGCCGATACCTCCGGCCGTGATCCCTATAACACATTGGTTGAGGATGATTCCGGCACCACCACAGGCACGGACGGTCCGACAACTGCGGTGCTGCCGCAGCGGCCCAGCATTGCCTTGGTGAAAACGGCAGATGTGTCAGGGGTGCAGACCCCGGCCGTAGTGGGCGATCCGATTGTCTATTCTTTCGCGGTCGAAAACACCGGCAACGTGACGCTGAGCGATGTGCAGATCAATGACCCGATGTTGGGGGGTGATCTGCTGGTCACACCGCTGAGTCCGCTGACGCTGGCACCGGGGCAGTCGGTCAGCACCGCAGTCAGTGTGACTTATACCCTGACGCAGGCTGATCTGGACGAAGGACAGGTGGTCAATCAGGCCCGTGTCACCGGGACACCGCCCACCGGGCCGGATGTCACGGATGTTTCCGGCACTGCGACCGGCACCGATGATCCAACCGCGTCGCCGGTGACGCAGAATGCTGCGATCACCCTTGAGAAAGAGGCGCAGGATGAAATCTACCGCACCACGCAGGCTGTCGCTGGTGATCCGCTGAGCTATGAGTTCACAGTGACCAACACCGGCAACGTGACCCTGACCAATGTCACGGTCACCGATCCGATGCCTGGGCTAGTGATCACCAATCCGGTGATCCCATCGCTGGCGCCGGGGGCCGCAAATGCGGTGGTTCTGACAGGCAGCTACCCGTTGCTGCAGGCCGACATCGATGCCGGTGAGGTACCCAACACTGCAACCGTGACCGGCGACTACCTTGATGTCACCGGCACGCCGCAACAGGTCAGCGACACCGACTCGGACCTGGCGATTGTTGCCGCGATTGAGGCCCTGGCGGAGTTGTTCCCGGCCTTCAGCACAGACGGTGGCACAACCACCTCAATGCTGGCCTCGGACACGGTGCTGGGGGATCCGGCCACGCTGGCAACTGTGACGATTTCCGTGCTGTCAGAGGATCCGGGCGTGACGCTGGATCCGGCGACTGGGTTGATTACCCTGGCCCCGGGCCAACCGGCGGGCGCCTATGAGGTGCATTATGAAATCTGCAGCGTCGCCTATCCGGCGATCTGTGACGATGCGGTGGAAACCGTGGTGCAGAACCCGATTGAATCGATTGAGGCCGTAAAATCGCAGTTGCTGGTCGACAATGGCGATGGCGCTGACGGTGTGGGCGACCGGGTTGATTACACGATCACCCTGACCAACACCGGCAACGTGCCGCTGACCTCTGTCTCGCTGGTGGACACGCTGACCAGCCGCACCGGGACGCCGCTGTCGCTGGATGCCTTGCCGGTCTTTGTGTCTGCCGACCTCGCCTCGGCCGAGGGGCGTTTGGAAATTGGCGAAACCGCGACCTATACCGCCAGCTACACCCTGACTATTCAGTCGGTCACCGAAGGTGGGCTGCTGAACTCGGTCACCGGGCGCGGCACCTCGGACTATCCGCCGATGTTCACATCCGCACCGCGGGTGGTGACCGATGTCTCAGATGATGACATCGACACCGACGTCAACATGGTCGATGACCCGACTGAGCTGATCCTGTCAGCCGTCATAACGGATCAGGGCATGACGATCACCAAAACCACGCCGCGTGGTGTGGTGGAGCGTGGATCGGTGGTGCCCTACACGATCACCGTTGAGAATGAGAACGTCTTTGTCTCAGGCACGGTCGATATCGTCGATGTGCTGCCGGATGGGCTGTTCTACGTCGAAGGTTCAGCCACCCTTGAAGGCGCGCCGCATCCGGTTGTTGTGGCCGGACGAGTGATCACCTGGGATGACGTGCCCCTGCCGCCGCTCACCACCTACACGCTGACCTTGTCAGCACGGGTCAGCAGCGGTGCAGATGTGGGCGATCACATCAACCGGGCGACTGTTCGCCATCCGGATAACGGCACACTTCTGGCCGAGGAAGCCACCGCAACGGTGCGGATCCTGCCCGAACCGGTGTTTGATTGCGGTGACGTGATCGGCAAGGTGTTTGAGGATGAAAACCGGGATGGCTACCAGAACGAAGGGGAGGCTGGTCTGCCAGCGGCCCGTGTGGTGGGCGTTGATGGCACCCTCATCACCACCGATGAGTTCGGCCGCTTCCATGTGCCCTGCGCCATGCTGCCGGCAGATCGCGGTTCGAGCTTCATCCTGAAACTCGACACCAGATCCCTGCCTGCGGGCTACCGCGTGACCACGGAGAACCCGCGCGTCATTCGCCTGACCCCCGGCAAGATGAGTGAGCTGAACTTTGGCGCGGCGATCACCCGTGTGGTGCGGGTGGACCTGAGCGATGTGGCCTTTGTGACCGACGCTGAGGGGCGCAAACGCCTGAGTGATCCGCTGATTGCCGGGTTGGCGCAGCTGTTGCCACAGATCAAGGCCGAAGCGGTGCATCTGCGGCTGGCCTATCACCTGGGGGAGGCACCAACCGGTGCCGACAAACGGCGCGCCCGGCAACACATGCAACTGGTGGCACGCCATCTCAGGCGGGAATGGCCCAAGATCAGTCAGGTCAAACTGACGATCGAGCGAACCTTCGTTGAGACCCGGAAATAAGGACAGACTGATGCCTATTATGACTGTTGCCCGTCCGGGCCGCACAACCGCTTTGCGTTCTTCACTGATGATCGGCACCGCTCTGGCCAGCCTCTGGGGCGCGCCCGCATGGGCTGGCGAGCGCTGTGATGAGGCCTTGGTGCCCCAGCCCGAAGGCTGCGCACGGTCCAACGCCGATATCGTGGTGGATATGCCTGTTGGGGAAAACGCTGAGCTGATCACCACCCGTCCTGAGGGGCGGTTCGAAGAGGTGGGGTTCTCGATCTCAATCGATGACACCCATGTGGCCGGCAGCGCGCCGCCGCGTGACCCCCGCCGCCCAAATGACATGATCGCCGAAAAGGCCGCTGTTGATATCCGGTTTGACGGGCTGAACCCCGTGGCGCGGTTGAATATTTCGACCGTAGACCTGCGGGCGGGCTATCGCGCTGGTGAGGTGGTGACCTTCCGCAGCAGCGCGAACTACGCCTATTTCATCCACCGGGCCGAACTGCGCATTCTGGATCGCGCCAACCGGCGTAAACCCGTGGCGGTGTTGCCGATGTCCTCAAACGGTCAGGCGGGTTGGTCCATGCCTGATGGGGGATCGGGCGATTACGCCTATGTGCTGCGGGTCTATGATGCGGCGGGGCGGTTTGATGAAACCCAACCTTTACGACTGACCCGGCTGTCTGGTGATCACGACAGACATAACACCACCGGGCCGGAGCTGGTCGCGGCAGGCGGGGGCGAAGATCGCACCGCCATCCGCAACATCCGCATTTCTGGCGGCGAAGTGACGGCACATGGCACATCCCTGCCAGCTGGCGCAGTGGTGGAGGTCATGGGCGCGCAGGTGCCGGTGGATGGCTCTGGCCGGTTTGTCACCAGCCAGATCCTGCCTGAAGGTGAGCATCGCATTGACGTGCGCCTGCTGTCTGACGGGCAGGCCGAGGCCATTCGCCGCGACATTCGGATCCCTAAATCCGAACAGTTCTATGTGGTGCTGGCGGATTTGACCATCGGGCGGCGGATGCGTGATGATCTGGGCGAAGCGGATCCGGATTTTGAACGCAACTATGCCGAGGGTCGGCTGGCCTATTACGTGAGTGCCAAGCTGGCCTCCGGCTACAAAATCACCTCCTCCGCCGACACGGGCGAAGGGGATTTGGATGGCATCTTCCAGCGACTGAACGAAAAGGATCCGCGCAACGTGCTGCTGCGCCTGGATCCTGAGGATATGTATCCCACCTATGGCGATGACAGCAGCGCCTATGACGATACGCCATCGCAGGGTCGTGTGTATGTCCGGGTGGAAAAGGGCGGCAGCCGCTTCACTTGGGGCGATTTTGACGCTGAACTGACCGGCAGCCATTTCCTCAATCAATCCCGCGCCCTTTATGGGGCTGAGCTGCGCTATGCCTCACCGTCGGTGAACAGCGAAGGCGCGCCGAAACTAGCAGCCACCCTGTTTGCGGCGCAGCCCGACAGCCTGCCACAGCGCGACATCCTGCGCGGCACCGGTGGGTCGGTCTATTTCCTGACCCGTCAGGATATCCTTGGCGGATCGCTGCGGTTGAGTGTTGAGACGGTTGATCCAGACACCGGCCGGGTGGTGCGCAGTGCCCCCATGCAGGAAGGGCAGGATTATGAGGTGGATCATATGCAGGGCGTCTTGATCCTAACCGATCCGCTGCCCAGCTCCACTACAGATGGCGGCCTGATCGGCGGCAGCAATGAGTATGACGTCAATCTCGTGGCCCAATATGAATACACCCCGCTGGCGGGTGATCTTGACGGGGCATCGATTGGTGCACGTGTTGAGGCGCAGTTGACAGACCGCTTGCGCTTGGGCCTGTCGGGCATGTCCGAACAGAGCGGGGATGCGGATCAGCAGGCCGCCGGGATCGATCTGACCTATCGACTGGGCGAAAACAGCCAAATCCGTGCCGAAGTGGTGGAAAGCCGCGGCGCGGGATTTGGGCGGTCGACCTCAACCACTGGCGGATTGAATATCGATACCAGCAGCGCACCAAGCAGCGTGAAGGCCCGTGCCTATCGCTTTGAGGCGGATCTGGATCTGACCGATCTGGGGGCCAAGCGGGAAGGTCAGCTTTACCTCTATGCCGAGGGCAAAGAAGCCGGGTTCGCCACCCTGAGCGAAGAGGTAAGTGAGGATCAGCAGGTCATCGGCATGCAGCTGTCGGCTGAGCTGAGTGACCGGTTGAGATTTGGTCTGGATCTGGAGCAGTTTGAGAAAGAAGGCGGCGACGGCCGCCGTGAAGGGGAGCTGCGCCTGTCTTATCAGCTGAGCGATACACTGGCGCTGGATCTGGCGCTGGGCCATGAAGATCGCACTGTTGCAGCGGATGCCGGCAAAACCGGCACCCGCACGGCAGCTGCAGTTAAACTGACGTTCCAACCCGAAGAGGATCATAGCCTCTATGTCTTCGCTCAGGGTGACTTGGAACGCACCGGCGGTCTGGCGCCGGACAATCGCGCCGGCATCGGGTTTTCTAGCCAATTGACCGAAAAACTCGTCGCGGATGGTGAGGCTTCGGACGGGGACAAAGGGCGCGGCGCCAAGCTGAACCTGCGCTACGCCGCGACGGCAGATAACGAAATCTACCTTGGCTACACCTTGGATCCCACGCGGTCCGGTCCCGGCAGCAGCCTGACCGGCCGAGACGGCGGTACCTTCACGCTGGGCGGTAGCCACAAAAAGACAGATACCCTGACGGTGACAGCTGAAAACAGCTGGGATCTGTTTGGCGATCGCCGGTCACTGACCCGAGGCTATGGCGTCACCTATACGCCAGATGCCAAATGGACCTTCTCCGGCGCGATCGAAAGCGGTGAGGTACGGGATGCGGTGAACGGCGATTTCGATCGCGATGCCTATTCGCTTGGTTTGGCCTATCAGGACGGTGAAGACCAAAGCGCCCGTCTGCGGTTGGAATACCGCGTCGAAGATGGTGACGACGCAACACAGGATGCAAAGACCTGGGCGCTGAGCGGTGGCTATGAGTATAAAGTCAATGATGACTGGCGTTTTCTGGCCAATCTGGATGCCCTTGTGTCCCGCAATGAAGGCGACAGTTTCCGTGACGGAGAATATGTTGAAGCCGCTTTGGGCTATGCCTATCGCCCGGTTATGCATGAGCGGCTGAACATGTTGCTGCGCTACAGCTACCTGCATGACCTGCCCGGCGTCGATCAGGTCACCGTCACCGGCGATACCGAAGGGCCGCAACAGAAAAGCCATATCCTCTCGGTCGATGTGGACTATGATCTTAGCCCGAAACTGTCGCTGGGGGCCAAATATGGCTATCGCCGGTCGCAACTGCGCGACCGCAGCAGCGGGGAAGAGAGCACCAGCACCGCCCATCTGGGCATCCTGCGGCTGGACTGGCACGTGGTGCACAAATGGGACGCGATGCTGGAAGGCCGCGTGATGTACACCGAAGAAAGCGATCTGACCGAAACCGGCGCGCTGGTTGGCCTCTACCGTCACCTTGGCAACAACGTGAAGCTGGGCCTTGGCTATGAATGGGGTGAGGTCTCGGACGACATGGCTAACATCTCCTATGAAGGCCGCGGCGTGTTCCTGAACCTGATCGCCAAGTTCTAAGACATCTCCGGGCTGGCAAGCGGTATCGTCAGCCCGGATTTCACCCGCTTCATCACCACATTGGTGCGGAATTTGGCGATATTGGCTTCGTCAAAGAAATGCCGCCGGGTGAACCCCTCATAATCCGCCATGTCCTTGGCTGTCAGGGTCAGTACAAAGTCTGCCTCCCCCGTGACATAGAAACACTGCATGACCTCGGGCGCCTGCAGCATCCGGGTCTGGAAGGCGTCAATCTCACTAGGGCTTTCTGAGCGCAGCGTGACCTCCACCACCAAGGTCAGGCCGCGGCCTAGTTTTTCGGGATTCAGCACGGCCACCTCTGCCTCAATCACTCCGGACTGACGCAGTTTGGACAGCCGTTTGCGGCAGGCATCCGGCGACAGGCCCACCTGCGCTGACAGCTGTTCAGCGGTTTGGCGGTTGTTTGTTTGCAGGGCATCCAGCAAAGCGCGGTCAAACGGGTCCATGATCCGATCCTGTGGTCACTAGCGGGTGATTTCTTCTATCACGTCCGATTTTCGGATCAAACAGACTCTGATCGTCGGAAAATACGCCCGCACGCGGCGTAGAAATCCGGGAATGCTCCGCCGCTTTTCGCTACGCTGATTGAGCAATCACAGGAAGGAAACCCGATGCCCCACCACGTGACCAATCCCTATCGTGGCCAAGACAGTGCCGACCGGTTTGGACCGCTGCGTCCCTCGGCTGAGGTGGAGGCGGTAGAACAGCTTTTGGCGCTGTGCCCTAAACACCGTGAAACCCCGCTGCGCGCGGTTCCGGAGTTGGCGCAGGTTGCGGGCGTTGGGGAGGTTTGGATCAAGGACGAACGCCAGCGCATGGGGCTGGGCAGCTTCAAGGCGCTGGGCGCGGCCTACTGTATTGCCCGTGACGCCGCCGCCGCGCGTGAAGCCACGCCAGACCTGGCCTGGGAAGAGACCCTGAAGGGCCGGGCCTATGTCACGGCAAGCGCTGGCAATCACGGGCTGTCGCTGGCAGCAGGGGCGCGGGTGTTTGGCGCCCGCGCGGTGATCTACCTGGCCGAAACCGTGCCGGAAGCCTTTGCTGAGCGTCTGCGCGGCATTGGTGCTGAGGTTGTTCGGGCCGGCGCGGATTATGAGGCCAGCATGGACGCCGCCGCCAAGGGGGCTGAGGCTGACGGGCTGAGCCTGCTGTCTGACGGATCCTGGCCCGGCTACACCGAACGTCCCTACCGGGTGATGGAGGGATATACCCAACTGGCGGCCGAAGCGGTGGCGCAGATTCCGGAACCACCGACCGACATTCTGTTGCAGGCCGGGGTTGGCGGGCTGGCCGCTGCAGTTGCCGCTTATGCCCGGCGCGCCTGGGGGGATGTGCCCCGGATCACGGTGGTGGAACCCGCTTTTGCCCCGGCGCTGATTGCCTCGATCGAGGCCGGTAAGCTGGTTGAATCCACCGGCCCCGTGTCTGAGATGGGGCGATTGGATTGTAAAACTGCGTCGATGGTGGCGCTGGCCGGTCTGGCCAACGATGCCGATGCCTTCCTGACCATCACCGAAGAACAGGCCGCCGCAGGTGCTGCGACACTGGCCAATCATGATCTGGCCACCACACCCTCTGGCGGGGCAGGGTTGGCGGCCTTGCTGGCGGGCGTTCCGGGGCTTGGCAAAGACGCCCGGGTTTTGACCATCCTCAGCGAGGGCCCAGAAGATGGCTGAACGGTCACTGATTTTTCCGCGCGCCGAATATGAACGCCGCATTGCCGCCCTGCAGGCCCGCATGGCGGCTACCGGGCAAGACGCCTTGTTGCTGACCACCGCTGCCGATGTGTTTTACGTCACCGGGTTTCTGACCCGGTTCTGGGAAAGCCCGGCGCGGCCTTGGTATATGGTGATCCCTGCCAAGGGCGCGCCTGTTGCGGTTATTCCTGCCATCGGCGCGGATCTGATGGGGCGCTGCTGGATTGAGGATATCCGCGTCTGGCCCGCCCCCGACCCCCGCGATGATGGCGTGAGCCTTTTGGCGCAAACCCTCAGCGATCTGGTGCCAGAGGCTGGGGCGATTGCGGTGCCAATGGGGCTGGAAACCCAGTTGCGCGCACCGTTGGCGGATTTTGCCTGTGTGCAGCGCAGGATCGGTGATCGCAAGATCGTGGATGGAACGGACACGCTGCAGCGGGTGCGCGAAGTGAAATCAGACCTTGAGGTCGCTGCGATCCGGGAAAGCTGCGCCATTGCGGGCCGGGTCTTTGACCGGGTGCCGGAATTTGCCCGCGCTGGCGTGCCCTTGTCGCAGGTGTTCCGCGCTTTTCAGATCGCCCTGCTGCAAGAAGGTGCTGATTGGGTCAGCTATGTCGCGGGCGGTGCTGGGCCGGGGGGCTATGGCGATGTGATCTCCCCCGCCGATGATCGCCCCCTGCAGGCGGGCGATGTTCTGATGTTGGACACGGGCGCGGTGCGAAACGGCTATTTCTGCGACTTTGACCGGAACTATTCGGTTGGTCCCACTGATGCCGAAACCGCTAAAGCGCAAGAGGCGCTGTGGCAGGCCACTGAGGTCGCCATCAAAGAGTTGCACCCCGGCATGCGCGCCTGTGACGTGCACACGGTTCTGGCCGATGCGCTGACCGATCACGGCGCCCAGCCCTTAGGCGGGCGTTTGGGGCATGGTCTGGGGGTGACATTGACGGAATGGCCCAGCTTCACCCAGCTTGATGAAACCGAATTGGTGGCAGGTATGGTGCTGACGCTGGAGCCAGGGATTGAGATCGCGCCGGGGCGCTGCCTTGTGCACGAAGAAAACATCCTGTTGACTGACCACGGCGCCGAGCTGTTGTCACCGCGGGCGCCACGTCTTTTGCCGGAGCTGTCGACATGAGCCATTTCCCCTATGAGCTGGGCCCTGCCATTGGCCATCGGGCCACCCTTGGGCTGGTGGTGTTGCAAAGCGATGAAACCATCGAACAAGAGGCCGCGCTGTTCAACCAACCGGGGCTGGCGCGCTACGTCAGCCGGGTGCCCAGCGGGGCGGAGGTGACAACGGAAACCCTAAAAGCGATGGAGGCCGAACTGCCGCAGGCTGCCGCCTTGTTGCCGCCTTCGGTGTCTTTTGACGTGATCGGTTACGGCTGCACGTCGGGCAGTATGGCGATCGGGCCAGAACGGGTGGCCAGCCTGATCCAAGGGGCGACAGATGTGGCCCGTGTCACCAACCCGCTGACCGCCGGGATCGCGGCCTGTGACGCCTTGGGGGTGAAACGGCTGGCGGTTCTGACGCCCTATATCGACAGCGTTTCACAACCGCTCTGCGGCGCGTTTGAGGCAGCAGGAATTACCGTCAGCGGTCATTTGTCCTTTGGCGAGGAGAGTGAGGCCAAGGTGGCGCGGATCGCACCCGCCTCTATCGCCGAAGGGGCATTGGCCGTGGGGGCAGGGGATCACGATGCGGTCTTCCTCAGCTGCACCAACCTGCAGTGTTTTAGCGTGATCGACAGGCTGGAACAGCAATTGGGCAAGCCAGTGCTCAGTTCAAATCAGGTGCTGTTCTGGCATATGGCGCGGCTGGCAGGCATCACTGAGCTGCCCGGACCGGGGCAACTGTTTCAGCACTAAAGCCGTGACATGGTGTCGTGAATGGCGCGTTCCAATTCGGCACGCGCCACCGGCTTGCTGAGCCGGATGTCATCGGGATGCAGAACCGATCCTTCGTGCAGCGGCACATCGGTGTAGCCGGTCATCACAATGGCCGGAAACCCCGGGCGGCGTTGGCGCAGCGCCTCAACCAGTGCTGTGCCCTGCAGGGAACCGGGCATCACGATATCGGTCAGTAACAGATCAAACACGCGCCCGCCGTCAAACAGGGCAAGGGCCGCATCGCCATCCTCAGCCGTGGTCACCGCATGGCCCATCCGGGTCAGGCTGCGTTCCAACATGTCCCGCACATCGGGGTCATCCTCGGCTACCAGAATGCTCAGTGCGGCGTCTGCTGAAGTGCCCTTTAGGGCCGCTTCACTGTCCTCCTTGGAGGGCTGGGCGTGCAGCGCCTGAAAGAACAACTCGATCTTGGTGCCCTGACCAAGTTCAGAGGTGACGCGAATGGCGCCGCCGGATTGGGCGATGAAACCATGCACCATCGACAGGCCCAACCCAGATCCCGCGCCGGGGCCTTTGGTGGTGTAGAAAGGTTCGAAAATTGTTTCCAGCTTGTCCTTGGCGATGCCTTCCCCGGTGTCCTGCAGCGATACGACCACATAGTCACCCGGCGCAATATCCTGCGGCATCGTCGCCACGTCCTGCGCATCAAGGGTTGCGGTTTTGGTGGCGATGGTCAGCACGCCCCCTTCGGGCATCGCATCACGGGCGTTAACCATCATGTTCAGCAAGGCACTGGCGGTTGAGCTGCGGTCCAACCGCACCAAAGGCAGATCGGGGGTCAGTTCTTTGCGCAGGGTGATCGTGGCGGGCAGGGTGCGGCCACTCCAACCCTCCAACTCGCGCACGATGTCATTGAGGTTCAGCTCTTCGGGGTCCAGGCGGGCACGGCGGGCAAAGCTGAGCATCTTCTTGGTCAGATCATTGCCACGTTCGGCCGCCAAAATGGCCCCGCGCACAAATTCCAGCCGCTCATCGTCTTCGCGGGCCTCTTCGGTCAGGTCCTCTTCGAGCATCTCCATATTGCCACGGATCACGGCCAGCATGTTGTTGAAATCATGTGCCATACCGCCGGTCAGCTGGCCGATGCTTTCCTGTTTCTGGGCCTGTCGCATGATCTCGGCCTGCTGCTCAAAGGCCTCTTCACGCGCCTGCTGGGCGGTAATGTCGACCACAAAACAGTCCCAGCGTGTCAGCCCTGCTTCGTAATGGTAGGGATGGCCCCAACCCTCCAGCCAGCGCGCTGTGCCGTCGCGGGTGGTGGAGCGCCAAATGAAATTCCACGTGGATCCCTCCCGGCGGGAGCGTTCGACCTCTTGTTGGAACTCAGGCAGTTTTTCAGGATCAAAGGCGTTCCACAGGATCCCCGGATGATCGTAGATCGCTTCGGGGGAGGCATTCCAGATATCGCGGCAGGCCTCGGTGATGAAATCGATCTTGTCGCGCTGCCCGTCTTCCTGGACATAGGTGAAAAACACCCCGGGGAAGTTACTGATAAAACTGCTGAGGCGGTCATCGGCGAGTTCCATATCGCGGATGATTTTCTGCCGCGACAGGGCCATGCGGTTCACCAGATAAAGCGGCACAAGGATGAAAGCCGACAGCAGCAACAGCAGCAAGCGTTGATAGATCAGGCGATCAGTTGCCGCCGCCCAACCGCCAATCGGGCGGGCGTAAAGCCGCCAGGTGCCTTCGGCAAAATGCACCTCAGCGCTAACCGGACTATCGCTGGTCAGCTCTGGCGCGCCGTAAAACAGATCCTGATCCAACCCGTGATCGTCCAGCCGCGCCAGCGCCACCTCAATTGTCTGTTCAGCGCTGCCCAGCCCAACACGCTGAAGGAAAAGGTCCAGCTCAAAGACGGTGGAGAGGATCCCCTCAAATTCAAAGTCACGCTCATCCACCGTGTAGACAGGGACGCGCATGATGAACCCCTTGCCGCCCTGAACCAGATCAACCGGACCAACAAAGGCGATTTGCCCGGTGTCGCGGGCGCGTATAATGGCATCCAGCTGGGCCGGGATCTGCCGGTAATCCACGCCCAGGGCCGCACGATTGGGCTCTACCGGATGGACCCGCGTGATCACCAGATCCGGAGCCCAGGCGACATTGATCACATCGGCACGCCCCTCGGTCACACCACGCACCAGGCGGGAAAACTCGCCTTGGCTGAGGTCTTCCTCACGGCTAAGCAAGGAGGCCACACCACGGGTAATCAGAATGCCACCTTCGATCTGGCTTTCCAGACGGGCGCGCAGGATCTCCGCCTCGGCCTGAATTTCGGCCCGCAGATCTGTGCGGTTCACCGAGCGGGTCTGATAATCCAAGCCAAATGCCAAAATGGCGACTGCAATAACCGCCAGGGAAAACGGAAGGTAGCTTGCGAAAAGTGACTTTCTCATAGGTCTCGGCTCAAACACAAATGTGCAGAACGGGTCTAAGCGCAATCAGGGTCATGGCGCTTGTCGCCGTCTCGGAAATTACTTGGAATCACCTTAGCCGCAACTCCCCCATGAGTTTAGTCTTTTTGCACAGCCTCTTGTTTTTTGAATGTTTCTGCGGCCCAAGGGGGCCTTCAGGCAGTTGCCTAAAGGTTGATTGCCCTTACGGAAGCTTGCACCGAATTAGCCGGTAAAACTCACTGCCAGCGCATCTGGCATCGGGAATTCCTGCAAGGCCCGCGCCCGTGCCTCGGCTGACATTTTGCGGGCTGTTTTGGCAACAATCTTGGCCAGATCGTCGTCGCTGCGGGTGGCTGCGAAGCCCTGCAGATACCACCGGATGAAAGTGAAGCAGATGACATCTTCCAGCGCCTGCACCTCGTCGTCTTTCTTGATGCCCTCTTTGCGCAGCAAGACGCCAACGCGGGTCTGCGCCTCTGCATCATATCCGGCATCCGCCATGATCCCTGCCACGCGTTCACCGTGGCGTCGGCCCTGTTCCTTGCGCCAGGCGTAATAGCCAGCTTTGCCTTCGGGGTAGTCCTTGCGGGGCAGAAGCCAGCGTTCAATGTGCTGACCACGTGATGCGATCTGCAACACTTCAGAGGCGTCCGGGTAAAGCGCGGTCAGCTCCGCCGTCATGCGTTCCCCATAGAGCAGCGCGGCCGGTTTGCCGTCTTCCAGCGTTGGATCGGCCGCGTTGGCGGCATCAATCGCGGCAAGTGCGGTGCTGAGGTCGGCCATGAGATAGCTCCCGTCTTTGGTTGGTGGCGTTCCCACCATTGAGCGGGATCGCCCCCGATTTGACAAGGGGCATTTGCGGCTACTTTCAGACCAGACGATCAGGCCAGCGGAATGGTGAAGCTAAAGCAGCTGCCGTGGCCTTCACGGCTTTGCAACGCCATGGCGCCGCCGTGCAGTTTCACCAGCTTGCGGCTGATCGCCAGCCCCAGACCCGTGCCCCCCTGACGGCGCAGGTTGGACCCTTCGACCTGATGGAAGCTGTTGAACACATTGTCCTGTTCATGCAGCGGAATACCACGGCCCGAATCGATGACAGAAAACCGCAACGTGTCCCCGACCACTTCGGTCCTGATGGCAATTTCACCGCGATCGGTGAACTTAAGCGCATTGCCCACCAGATTGAACAGGATCTGTTTCAGGCGGGTTTCGTCGGCCATCACGGCAACCTCATCGGCCTCAGCCCACAGATCGAGGCCTTTGGCATCGGCTTGTTGTTGGAACTGATCGACCACATCTTCGATCAACCCGCGCACTGGTAGAGCGCTGGGGGAGACCTGCATTTTACCCTCTTCGATCTTGGCGTAATCAAGGGTTTCTTGAATGAGGTTCAGCAGGTGCTGACCCGAGGCGTCCATTTTTGCCGAATAGCGGGCCACCACATCCAGCAGCGCCTGTTGCCGGGCCTGCAGATCAGCCTGCGTTGCCTGTGGATCGGCCAAGGTTTCGGTCAACGCCATATTGGCGGGCAGGGCTGAGGGATCTTTGAGGAAAGCGTTGTAGCCCAGGATCACCGTCAGCGGCGTGCGCAGTTCATGGGTCATTACGTTCAAGAACTCGGTCTTGGCGTGATTGGCAGCCTCTGCCGCCAGTTGCGCCTCTTTCAACGCGGTGATGTCGAGCCGGAAGGCAACGGTCCAACCGTCCGCGGTGCGCCGTTCGGAGGCGCGCAGCCAGGTGCCATCGGCCAGCAGCTCATCTTGTTCAAAATCCGCCGCCTGATGCGCCTGCATCCGGTCCGCGATCCAAGCCTCTTCGCGTCCCTCGGCTTGTGGGTAAAGGCCGCTTTTGACGCCGTTGCGCAGCATATCTTCAAACCGCAGGCCGGGGCGCAACCTATCACCAGTGCTGCCAAGGCTGCGGCGGAATTGGTCGTTGCTCATGACCAGACGGTCATTTGCATCAAACAGCGCGAAACCATCGGAAATCGCGTTGATTGCCTTGACCAGATTGGTTTCAGCCGAGGTTTTGCGACGGCTGATCTCGATGAAATACCCGGCAATCAGCAGTGCCAGAACCGTGCCCAGAAGCATCCAGAACCGCAGCTGGCGCCGTTCTTCAACATGGCGCGGCCAGCCGCCGGCGGGGCGCACGGCGAGGTCCCATTTGCCCTGCGGCAGGTCCACGTCCAGACGCACGGCGGCCTGTTCAAACAGGGTCGCATCGCCGTGGATCATTCGGGCAGGGCCCATGTCGCCGGCCGGCCTGCGCAGCGCGATATCCAGGTGTTTGCCAGCCTGGGGTACACCCGCGGCCCGCAGCATCAGGTTCAGGTCCAGCGTGACAGACATCAGCCCCCAGAACCGGCGCATTTCGGCCCCGTTCATGCCGACAAAAATCGGGGTGCGCAGCACCAGGCCTTGCGTGTCATCGCTGAGGGTTGCCGGACCATCCAGCACCGTCTGGCCCGAGTGCCGTGCCCGTTCGATGGCCATCATGACTGAGGCATAGTCGCGGTAGTTCAGGCCAATCAGCGCCTCATTCCCTTGGGCGGGGTGGATCTGGCCGATCACCAGATCAGGCGCTGCCGCGATCATCTGGATCATCGGATCATCGCCGGTGACTTGGGTGGCAATCTCATCAAATTGGGTGGCGCTGAGGTCAGGCATTGAGGTGATGGCAGCGGCCATACCGCGCATCTGCAGATCGCGCGCCATGACTTCCCCCTGCAGCTTGGCCCGCAGTGTGTTGGCCTGTTCACCGATCTCTTCGGTCAGCGCCGCCTGGGCGCGGCCGATTGTGTAGCGTTCCAACACCAGTTCCATCACCGCCATTGAGGCGATCAGGTAGATGTAAATCAACACATGGGCGTTTTCGCCGATCTTGCGCAGCATCCGGCGTGCGGTCGGAAAACTGGGCAGGCGCAGGCTTGGACGGCGGTGAAACAGGCCCAGATCCGCCATCAGTTCAGCCCCCCAAGGGCGCGGCGGAACAGACGTTTCCAAATCGATCCAATCGCGGGGCGGGGCCGGATCTGTACGGGCGCCGGATCGCTGGGCGCGGCTGCGGCCAGGGCGCGGTCCAGCTGGTCCAGCGCGGCGGGACCTGACCGTAGGCCCAGACGCATCTGTGGGGATCCGTTGAGGGCTAGCGGCATAGGCCGACCATCATCATATTGCAGCTCCATCGCTTCCAGTCGGTCGCGTATGGACAGCAGCAGTTCCTCAGCTTCGGGCAGGCTGTGACCATGTGAGACACAGACAAAACCACCGCGACCGGCATGGGCCACGAAGGTTTCGTAATAGGCAAGGCTTTCGGCGATCGCCTCGGCCACATCGGCCATGGTGTAATAGTATTCCTCGCTGGAACAACTGTCATACAGCCGCTCCACACTGTGGATCCGATAAGCAAAACAGGCCGAGGCAATCATGCCGCCACGGCCAAGCTGCAGCATGTAATTCTCCAGCGCCAGCAGATCCACCACACCTGAGACTTCGGCGATGTTGAACGGCGTGGTGAGTGAAAAGGCGGGCATTTGCACGCCACGCGCCTCAGTGGTGATGGCGTCCTGCGGCATGTCCACCGGGGTGCGGCGTTCCTCATGCAGTTTCTGCGCATGCTGCAGGCGAGCGCTCAGTTCTTGCGGGTTAAACGGCTTGGTCACATAGTCCGTGGCCCCGGCTGCAAAGCTTTGATCGATGAAGCCACGGTCCGACATGGCGGTGATCATTAAAACGGGTGACTGTCCATGACCCGGCTGATCCCTAAGCCAGCGGCACAGGTCGATGCCGGTCATGCCAGGCATCTGAATATCAAGGAGAAATCCATCAAAACCTTGCGGCGCCTCCGCGATGAGTTTCATCGCTTCTGCTGCCGAGCCTGCCCCGGTCACATCGGGGTATCCAAGCCCCGGAAGCGTCTCAAGCAACAGCTCCAGGATCATCGGGTCGTCATCGACCGCCAGTAGTTTCATGTCCCCGTTTCCTTATCCTTCAGTCCCATCCCCACGGGTCTGCCCAAGGTGAAATTGGTCAACGAATGTGGCGAGATTTCGTCGACAATTGCGGAAAATTCACGGCAGAGTGAGCGCCAAACCCTTGCCGTATAGGGGAATTTTTGTGCTATGCATGGGGAATTGCCAAAAAACACTCGGCTCTGGCGCTGGTTTTGAGACGTCCCTGACGGGCAGCATCTGGGCAAACGAGCAGAAAAAAACAGGAGGCATACCATGTTGATCCTTTCCTTTGTCGTCCAGCTGATGGGCGCCACGATGCTGTTGCTTTACGCGGTGCGGATGGTGCGGACAGGGATCGAACGTGCCTTTGGCCCCTCTTTCCGTCGTGTGGTGACGGCCAACACCAACCCACTGCGCGCGGCCTCAACCGGGCTGGTGATGGCGATCATCCTGCAAAGCTCGGCCGCGGTGGCGCTGTTGGTGGCAGGATTTGCCGGCACGGGGGCCTTGGGGTTCGCCGCTGGTCTGTCGGTGGTGCTGGGTGCTGATCTGGGATCGGCACTGCTGATCCAGGTGCTGTCTTTTGATCTGGAATGGCTGGTGCCGGTGCTGCTGGCGCTGGGCGGCGGTTTCTTCATCAAGTCGGACCAGCGCCGTTTGAAACAAGCAGGACGGATCATTCTGGGCATCGCCTTCATTCTGATTTCGCTGCGCTTCCTGCGCGAAACCATGGACCCGATCCGGGACAGCGCCTTCCTGCCATCGATTGCCAGCTTTCTGGCCAATGATTTTGTCACGGCCTTTGTGATCGGCGCATTGCTTGCGTGGTTTATGCATTCGTCGGTCGCAGTGATCCTGATGTGCGTGACCCTTGTTGATATCGGCGCCATCCCGGTCATTGCCGGTGTGTCACTGGTGCTTGGCGCCAACCTTGGTTCGGCCCTGATCCCGATCTGGTTGACCCGCAGCCTGTCCCCCACTGCGCGCCGGGTGCCCTTTGCCAACTTCCTGTTGCGGGGCACCGGAGCGATTTTGATGCTGGTTCTGGTCAATCGCCTGCCGGCATTGTCGTTTCTTGGCACAGCACAGGCTGCCCAGACGCTGATCAACATGCACGTCGCCTTCAACTGTCTGCTGTTGCTGGCACTGCCCTTCACCCGCTTCCTTGAACCGCCCTTGCTGCGGTTCCTGCCGGATGTGCCGGATGAAGACGCCGATCGCCCGCCGGAATTTGTCAGCGTTTTGGATGACGCGGCGCTCAGCACACCGGCGCTGGCGCTTGCCAACTTGAAACGCGAAGTGCTGCGGATGGAGCAGGTGCTGGCCAGCATGGCCGCGCCGGTGATGGATCTGATGCTGCGCTATGACAAACAGCGGGCGGGCACGCTGATCGCGCGGGATCGGTTTGTGAATGAGGCGCTGGACGAAATCCGCCGCTACGTCGCTGCCATGCCGCAGGACGAAATGAGCAAGGCCGACCAGAAAGCCGCGCGTGAGCTCACGGAATATGCCATCGCGCTGGAAACTGGTGGGGATCTGGTGGCCAAGGTGCTGCTGCCGCTTGCCAAACGTCGCGACGCCGAAGGGATCGTGTTCTCAAAGTCCGGCAAAGAGGAGCTGACGCAACTGCATGAGCGGCTGATGTCCAACATCGGGCTGGCCTCCAACGTGTTGATCTCAGACGACATTGAGACCGCCCGCCTGCTGCTGGAAGAGAAAAACGAAATGACCCGCGCGGAGCGGTCGAGCCGGAAGAAGCATTTGAAACGGCTGGCCTCGGGCAGTCAGAAGAGCTTTGAGTCCAGTGATGTGCATCTAGAGGTGCTGCGCGCCATTCGGGAGGTGAACAGCCACGTGGCATCGGTCTGCTATCCGATCCTTTACCGCGGCGGTCAGCTGCTGGACACCCGCCTGATCGAGGCGCTGGATGTGGATATGACGGATGAAGACGCGCCTGAAAAACGGATCAAGGCGGGGGGCTGATCCCCGTCAGACTTGCAGGGCGTTGCGCAGGGTGGCGATGGTCACCGGCTTGGCCAGGAAAGCGTCCATCCCGGCGGCAAGGCATTTGGCCTCTTCGCTTTTCAGGGCGTTGGCGGTGATCGCAATGATATGGCAGCGGTCGCGGTCGCTCTCGGCCTCCAGCTTGCGGATGCTGCGGGCCAGATCGTAGCCGTCCATTTCAGGCATATGGCAATCCGTCAGCACCATATCAAACTCACCGCTCTGCCATAGCGCCAGACCTTTCAGCCCGTCATTGGCAAGGGTTGCGGCGTAGCCCAGCGTCTCCAACTGTTTGGAGATGACCATCGCGTTGATGTCGTTGTCTTCGACCACAAGAATACGTTTTGGGGCGGTTTCAGCGGCTTCTGCCAGCTCCATCGGGGGCAATGGCATTTCATGCGGTTGCATCGGCGCCGCGGGCGAGGGCTGCTGATCCAACAGCGGTTCATAAGGCAGGGTCACACGGAACTGGCTGCCACTTTCGCGCGGCATCAGGGTTAGATCCCCGCCCATCAACTGGGCAAGGTTCCGACTGATCGACAGACCCAGACCGGTGCCGCCAAACCGGCGGGTGGTGCTGTTTTCTGCCTGCGAAAACGGGTCAAAGACACGCGCTGCGGCCTCTTGCGAGATGCCGATGCCGTTGTCGATCACATCGATGGACAGTTGCCCATCGTCGTTCTGATAGGCCAGAACCTCCACCAATCCAGCATGACCTTCGGACCGGCCCGGGGTGAATTTCACCGCGTTGCTCAGCAGGTTGGACAGGATCTGCCGCAGGCGTCCCTCATCCAGCGATAGGACAGACGCCAAATCGGCGGTGATGTCCAGGGTGATGGTCAGGCCCTTATCCTCGGCCAGTGGTTGGTAGATCTCAACCAGCTGTTGCAGCGGCGTGGCCAGATTACAGGGGTGCGCCTCAACCTGCAGCATACGTGCTTCGATCTTGGAGAAATCAAGGATGTCGTCGATGATCCGCAGCAGCGCATTGGCGGACTGGCTGATGGTTTCCGCTTTGTGAACCAGCTCCGGATCCGCAAGCCGCTGCCGCAGCAACTCCGTCAGACCGATGATGCCGTTCATTGGGGTGCGGATTTCGTGACTCATATTGGCCAGGAATTCCGACTTGGCGATGTTTGCTGCATCCGCCGCCTCACGGGCCGAGATCAGCTTCTGCTCCACCCCTTTCAGACGGTTGATGTTGGTCAGCAATAGGACCTGATAGCCGTTTTGCAGCTTGCGTTCACTGCCCTGGAACCAGCCGGAGCCGTCGCGGTGAAATTCGAACGTTCCTTGAGGGTTCTGGTGGCGGGCCACCGTCTGGTCCACCCAAAGTTTCATGTCGCCTTTGACGTCGGTGATCTGACCGGCCTCGGCCAAAATTTCCAGATGTTCGCGGAAGCTGACGCCCTGGCGGATCGCACGCGGCACCCGGGCATGCATTTCCTTAAAGGCCGCATTGGTGAAGGAGATACAATCGTCCGGATCAAACACCGCGATCGGTTCTGCCATCGCGTCAATCACCCGGTAGAGCGTCGTCAGACGTTCGTGGGTCAGCTCCTGTTCGGTGACATCAACACCGGTGCCGCGATAGCCTTGGAAATTGCCGGAGGCGTCGAACAGAGGTTTGCCGCTGATCCGCATGATCCGTCGGCTGCCATCCGGCGCCTTGATGGTGAAGCGCAGCTGTTTGAACACCTGCTGGCTTTGCAGCTGATGCAACAGGTCTGCCTGTCTGTCGCGGTGCATCCGTTTGGCGCCAAGCACGCGGCAGTTCTCACCCAGCAGATCCGTGGCGCTGAGGCCGGTGTCCTGATCCAGTGCCAGGCTGCCTGAGACAAAGCGGAACACATGGGTGCGATCTGTTTCCCAGACCCAATCGGCAGCGGTTTCGGTGAAATCACGGAAGCGCGCTTCGCTGTGGCGCAGTTGGGCGGCCAGTTCGCGGCTTTTGTCCTGTTCCAGCAGGTTGATCCGCGCGGCCATCATCGCCGCGATGGTTTCCAGCTGTTCCTGATGCCAGGGGGTATAGTGATCTGCGCGGGCGTCTTCGGAATCGATCACACCAACCACGCGCTCACCGATCTTGATCGGCACACAAATCTCAGACCGGGCCGGTATCACGTCGGGAATGTAACGCTCATCCTCCAAGAGGTCATTCACCACCTGCGCTTCACCGGTTTCGGCCACCGTGCCGGTGATGCCGCGACCGAAGGGGATGATCAGCGGGTTAATGATTTCACAGAGTTGCGGGTTTTTGACGTCCCCCAGCGCCGCCATTTGGCGCAGCGTTTTGCCATCGGCTTGGGTGTAATAGACCACGCAATCGGAAAATCCCAACTGGGCGACCACTTCGCGGGCCACATACCAGGCCAATTCCGCCTTGGAGGGGATTTTCATCAGGTCGATGGCGAAAGCGTTCAGGACCCTAAGGGCCTGATGATCGCTGTCAGGAGATGCAAGGCGCGCACCAGCAGAGTGGGGTGGCGATTGCCAACCCGTTTTTACCGCCCCCTTCCGCAGCTTTGCGGCATGGGCGTCATCTGTGGCAAACGGCTTTGACAGCGCGAACCTCTTAACCTTCACGTTAAACTCTGACGCGATGAGCGCAGATTTCAATCTGCTCTGAGGATAAGGGATTTGTCCGCGTTGTTAAGGGCGTACCGCGTCAATTACACGTCGTAATGGCAAGTTTTGGGTTAAAGTTTCGGCAGTTTTCACTCTCCTTTGGATAGTTTTGGAAAGCTTCGGCCATGTGGGGCAATTCACGACAGATTTCACGCAAAACTGATTCGCGATCATCGCTTTGGGGAAATGCGGAAACTACGGTAGGAAAAGTGGGGCTTTCCTGACCTTTGATCCGATTGGGTTGGGCGGAACGCCGTCAGACAAATTTCCTCATATACCGCCACGCCGAGGGAACGATCGTCTGGTTCGCTGAACGTACGGCAGGCGGTCGCTTTGCCGGGACATGTAAACCGAAAACCATGCGATATGCGTGGCGACTAACGAAAGCAGATTTTTCGGACGGGAATTTGGTGGAGCCTAGCGGGATCGAACCGCTGACCTCCTGCATGCCATGCAGGCGCTCTCCCAGCTGAGCTAAGGCCCCAATTTCCCAAGCCTCAGAGGCTTGTGTGGCAGGCTGTGTTAGCCTGTGCGCCGCTATCTAGAGGCTCCTGCGGGTGGGCGCAAGCGGAAAATTCCACCCGCAGGATATTTTTTATTCGTCGTCTTCTGCGGGAACGTCAGCCAGCTCATCCAGCGAAACGTTATCGTCATCGTCGTCGTCCAGCAGGTCATCATCCAGCTCAACGTCAACGTTGTCTTCTTCCAGCAGATCGCCATCCGAATCCGAATCGGACGCGGTTGCTTTCTTCGCCGAAGCATCCTCTGCGTCGGCAGAGATCATGCGGCTCTTGGTGGCTTCGGTCTCAACGATGTCGCCAGTGTAGGGGCTGACGATCGGGTCTTTGTTCAGGTCGTAGAAGCGCTTGCCGGTGGTGGGGCAAACGCGCTTTACACCCCATTCTTCTTTGGGCATCAGGGATCCCTCTCAATTCACATGGTCTTGTCGACAATCAGGGCCACCTGCCATAACAGGCTTTGCGTGTCAAAGGCTTTAAAGGATAGGCACCCGATGCCCAAGCAGAAAGGCGACAATGCACCTCATGTTCTGGCCGGTGATCCCCCGGTCGAAGTGCATCTGCGACGTTCGGCGCAGGCGCGCCGGCTGTCGCTGCGTGTCTCTGGTCTGGATGCCAAGGTGACCCTGACCCTGCCCAACGGGGTGGCTGAACGTCAGGGGCTGGCCTTCGCCGCGGAGAAGGCAGAGTGGCTGCGCCGTCAGATCGCCAGTCGGCCCGAGGTTGTTGATGTCGGCATTGGCTGTGAGCTACCCATTTACGGCCAGCCATATCAGGTACTGGCCGGGCAGGGGCGGCGTATTGTGGTGCGCGACCAGCAGATCCTGGTGCCCGGCAACGCTGAGACCGCCGGGCGCAGATTGGCCGCCTTTCTCAAGGCCTTGGCACGGGAACAGCTGGCTGCGGCCTCGGATCGTTATGCGGCAGATCTGAAACGTCCCTATAGCCGGATCTCCCTGCGGGACACGCGGTCCCGCTGGGGGTCCTGTTCCTCGGCTGGGGTGCTGATGTACTCTTGGCGGCTGGTGATGGCGCCGATGGAAGTGCTGGAATATGTCGCCGCCCATGAGGTTGCGCATCTGAGGCATATGGATCACTCCGCCGCCTTCTGGCGTCAGGTTGAGGAGCTTTATGGCGACTACAGCGCGGCGCGGGGCTGGCTACGCGAAAACGGTTCTGAGCTGCACCGCTATCGCTTCGGCAATTGACCGCAGAAAGCCAATTGACCCTGTGTCGATTTGTGATCACATAGTCCCATGCTGATCAATCCACGCCCCGAAACCTCACCCTCTTCTGCCCATGATCGTGTCTATCGTGGTTTGCGGACCCGAATCATGCATGGGGAGATCGGACCGGGACAGGCACTGACCTTGCGCGGGATCGGGAAAGAGTTTGAGGTGTCGATGACGCCCGCGCGTGAGGCCGTGCGCCGTCTGGTGGCTGAGGGCGCGCTGACGCTTTCGACCTCAGGGCGGGTGGCGACGCCCGAGTTGAGCAATGAGCGGATCGAAGAACTGGCGGCGCTGCGCAGCCTCATTGAGGTTGAGCTGGCCAGCCGTGCGATGCCGCGGGCGCATATGGCGCTGATCGAACGTCTGCAGACCATCAACGGGGCCATCTCCGAGGCGGTCGCGCACAAAGATGCCGTGGCCTACATCCGCACCAACCTTGAATTTCATCGCACGCTTTATCTGCGGGCGCAGGCCCCGGCGATGCTGGCCATGGCCGAAACCGTTTGGCTGCAGCTGGGACCAACCATGCGCGCCCTTTATGGTCGGCTGCGCCGCACAGAGCCGCCGCATTTCCACCGCCTGATCATCGCGGCCCTGCGCGCCGGTGATGAACCAGGGTTGCGGCTGGCGGTGCGCTCTGACGTGACGCAGGGCCTCAAGATGCTGGCCAGCTGAGGTGAGGCCGGTTGGGGACAGGATCAAATGGGATGTTTTCGCTACCATCTGCCCGAGGCCCCAAAAACCGAGTCTTTTCCGTCACGAAACCGTGGACGCATTGCCTCGCTCCCTTGTCCGCAAGGGGCTGCGTCTCTAAATGGGCGATATGATGATTAAGCTGCCGTTTAAATCGAAACGCCCACGGCTCGCTGTGGTGCGGATGCAGGGTATGATCGCATCAGGTGATCGTGCCCCCCTCAATGATGCCGCCTTGGCGCCGCTGATTGAGCGCGCGTTCCGCAAAGGTAAGCCGCAGGCGGTGGCCCTGGTGATCAATTCGCCCGGGGGCTCACCCGTGCAGTCTTCGCTGATTGCCGCGCGGGTGCGACGGCTGGCAGCGGAAAAGAAGATCCCGGTGCACGCATTCGTCGAAGATGTGGCAGCCTCGGGCGGTTACTGGCTGGCTGCGGCCGCTGATGACATCTATGCCGACCCGGCCTCAATCATTGGCTCCATCGGGGTGATTTCCTCCAGCTTTGGCGCGCATGAGCTGCTCAACCGGCATGGCGTTGAACGCAGGGTCTATACTTCGGTCAAATCGAAATCGATGTTGGATCCCTTCCTGCCGGAAAAGGAAGAGGATGTTGCGCGTCTGAAAGAAATTCTGGGCGACATGCATCAGGTGTTTGAGGGCTACGTCAAAGAGCGCCGTGGCACCAAACTGGCGGAAGATCCTGATCTGTTCACCGGACGTGTCTGGATGGCGGAAAAAGCGCAGGCGCTGGGCCTGATTGATGGCATTGGCCATGTGACGCCGAAGCTGAAAGAGATCTACGGCGGCAAGGTGCGCTTCCTGACCTATGGGCGCAAGCGTGGGTTCCTGTCGCGCTTTGGCATGTCGCTGGCGCAGGACGCCACCAGCCTGCTGGAAGAGCGCGCCGCCTATGCGCGGTTTGGGCTCTGATATGCTGTTTAAGATCATCACCTTCTTTCTGATCGGCATGGCTGTTCTGGCGATGTTCGGCAAAGTGAAAATCCCTGGCCAGAAACGGCTAGCTTCGGCCCGCTGTTCCCGCTGTGGTCGGTTCAAGATCGGCAAGGGCCCGTGCCCCTGCACCAAAGGAGTGCGCTAAGACATGATGGAATGGCTTTACGCAGCCCTTGGGCTGGTGATCTTGCTGTTGGCGGGCGATGCGCTGGTGAAAGGCGCGGTGAACATGTCACTGCGCATCGGCATCCCGGCCCTGATTGTCAGCCTGACGGTGGTGGCCTTTGGCACCTCGGCGCCAGAATTGCTGATCTCAATCACCGCCGCGCTGGAGGACAAGCCGGGGATCACGCTGGGCAACGTCATCGGGTCTAACACCGCCAATGTGTTGCTGGTGCTGGGGGTGCCGGCGCTGATCGCGACGATGCACACCTCTCATTGCAACACCAAGAATAGCTATCTGCAGATGGTGTTCGGCAGCCTCTTGTTCATCGGGCTGTGTTTCTTCGGCACCTTTACCTTTGTCAGTGGTGTGGTGCTGCTGGCGGCTCTGACGGCGACGCTGACCTGGGCCTTCTTTCAGGCCAAGGCGCACCGCGCCATGGGCGAAGATGATGATCTGGAAGAACCAGAAGGCGCGGATCCTGAAATGCGCTGGTGGAAAATCATCATGTACCTTGTGTTAGGTCTGATCGGCCTGCCACTGGGCGCAGACCTGCTGTTGGACAGCGCCGTGACCATCGCCCGCATGTTTGGCATCACGGAAACAGTGATCGGCCTGACCCTGGTGGCCATCGGCACCTCACTGCCAGAACTGGCGACGACCGTGATGGCGGCGATCCGCAGGCAGGCAGACGTGGCGCTGGGCAATGTCATCGGCTCAAACATGTTCAACCTACTGGCCGTGATTGGTGTCACCGCTGTGGTCAGCCCCATTCCGGTTGATCCTGACCTTTTGGAGTTCGACGTTTGGGTCATGCTGGGCGCAACGCTGCTGCTGGTGCCTTTCGTGTTCTTGCGCGCCAATATCACCCGGATTTGGGGTGTGGTGCTGACAGGGCTGTACGTCACCTATATCTTCACGGTTCTGCACTGATCTAAAACGGGAGGGGCCCATGGCAGTTGCATTGGTGACCGGCGCGGGCAAGCGTCTGGGGCGCGCGATGGCGCTTTATCTGGCGCGTCGCGGCTACGATCTGGCCGTGCATTATGCCAATTCCGCCACTGAAGCGTCAGAGGTTGTTGCCGAGGCCCGCGCGATGGGGCGGCAGGCTGAGGCTTTTCAGGCCGATCTGTTGGATGAGGCGGCGACCGAAGCGCTGTTCCCCCGCGTGGCAGCCGCCTTTGACACGCCAGTTACCTGTCTGGTGAACAACGCCTCCGTGTTTGAATATGACCGGCTGGAAACGGCCACCCGCGCCAGCTGGGATCGGCATTTCAACTCAAACCTTCGGGCGCCCTTTGTGCTGACCCAAGCGATGGCCGCCCAAGTGCCTGAAGCGACGCGGGACGAAAACGGTGAATTGATGCCGCAGGGTCTGGTGGTGAATATGGTAGATCAGCGCGTGCGCAAGCTGACGCCAGAGTTCATGACCTACACTTTGGCCAAGATGGGTTTGTGGACCTTTACCCAGACCGCAGCCTTGGGGTTGGCCCCGCATGTTCGGGTCAATGCCATCGGTCCCGGCACCACCTTAATTGGTGCACGGCAAACCCAAGACCACTTTGATGCGCAACGCCAGCGGTCCATTCTGCAGCGTGGGGCCAATGTCAGCGATATCACTGCAGCGCTTGGATTTTTCCTCGATTCGCCGGCTGTGACAGGGCAGTTGATCTGTGCCGACGGTGGTCAGCATCTGGCCTGGCAGACCCCGGATATCATCAATAAGCGCGGCTAAAAGGTGAGTCCGTGCCAAAGTTTTGCACGTGGGCCAGTTTTGTTACGAAGTTGTTACCAAATATTTAACAATTTCAACCACTTGGTAATTTTTCAGAAAAGTTTTATTTTTTTTCAATAGGTTATAATATCGCCTAATTTTTAGGCAGATCAACAAAATCACCCAAAAATAACGAAAAAGCGCGGTTCCCCAAAAGATATCTTCAGAGTTATCCACACAAACCGTGGAAAGCTTTCCTCTTGCCCCATCGCGCCAAAGATTGCAGCCGGGCAGAGGGAATCATATCTCTGGTCTATGACCGATTCCTCCGCCGATTCTCTGACCGGCCACGCCCTGATCCAAGACTATCTCAAGACGCTGGACGCTTCGCCCGGCGTCTACCGCATGCTGGATGCGCAGGCGCGGGTTCTCTACGTCGGCAAAGCGCGAAATCTGCGGGCGCGGGTGTCTAACTACGCCCGGCCGGCAGGACATTCGGGGCGCATTGCCCGGATGATTTCGGAAACCGCCTCGATGATGTTTCTGACAACGCAGACAGAAACTGAGGCGTTGTTGCTGGAACAGAACCTGATCAAGCAGCTGAAGCCGCGCTACAACGTGCTGCTGCGCGACGATAAATCCTTTCCCAACATTCTGGTGACCGCGACGCATCAGTTCCCGCAGATCACCAAGCACCGCGGCGCCAAGAAATCCAAGGGTCGCTACTATGGTCCCTTCGCCAGCGCAGGGGCGGTCAACCGAACCCTGAACCAGTTGCAGAAGGTGTTCCTGCTGCGGAACTGTTCCGATGCGATGTTTTCCAGCCGCAGCCGGCCCTGTCTGCTTTATCAGATCAAGCGTTGCTCTGGACCCTGCGTCGGCAAAATCTCGGCTGAGGATTACGCAGCCTCTGTCAAAGATGCCGAACAGTTTCTGTCAGGCCGATCCACCGAAATTCAGGAAACACTGGCGGCACAGATGATGGAAGCCAGCGAAGCGATGGAGTTTGAGCGCGCCGCCGCCCTGCGGGACCGGATCCGGGCGCTGACGCAGGTGCAGACCGTGCAGGGGATCAACCCGCGCACCGTGCAAGAGGCCGATATCGTCGCGCTGCATATGGAAAACGGGCAGGCCTGTGTGCAGGTCTTCTTTATCCGGGCGGGGCAGAACTGGGGCAACCGTGATTTCTATCCGCGCGTCGGCGTGGATATTGAGGCGCCCGAGGTTCTGGAGGCCTTCCTTGGCCAGTTCTACGACAGCAAGGAACCACCGCGGCAGTTGATCCTGTCGCATCCGATTGATGATCCGGATCTGATGGCCGAGGCCCTGGGCCAAAAGCTGGGGCGCAAGGTGGAAATTCTGGTCCCCCAGCGGGGTGAGAAGGCTGAGCTGGTCGATGGGGCGCTGCGCAATGCACGCGAAAGTCTGGCGCGCAAAATGTCCGAAAGTGCCACCCAGACCAAACTGCTGAACGGTCTGGCGGAGGCCTTTGGCCTCGACTCGGCGCCGGGGCGGATCGAGGTTTACGACAACTCGCACATTCAAGGCACCAATGCGGTGGGGGGGATGATTGTCGCGGGGCCCGAAGGCTTCATGAAAAACCAATACCGCAAGTTCAACATCAAGGGCGATGATCTGACACCCGGTGATGACTTCGGTATGATGAAAGAAGTGCTGACGCGCCGGTTCAAGCGCCTGCTGAAAGAGGACCCGGACCGCGACAAGGGCATGTGGCCCGATCTGTTGTTGATCGATGGCGGCGCCGGTCAGGTGTCTGCGGTGCAGGAGATTATGGAAGAATACGGGGTGGAGGACATTCCGATGGTCGGGGTCGCCAAAGGTGTGGACCGTGATCACGGCAAGGAAGAGTTTCACCGTCCCGGCACCCGGCCCTTTGCGCTGCAACGCAATGATCCGGTGCTGTATTTCATCCAACGCATGCGGGATGAGGCGCATCGGTTTGCCATCGGAACACACCGCGCCAAACGGGCCAAATCGATTGGGGCCACCCCCTTGGATGAGGTGCCGGGTGTTGGCGCGACGCGTAAAAGGGCGCTCTTGGCGCACTTTGGATCTGCCAAAGCGGTGAGTCGCGCAGCCCTTGCCGATTTGCGCGCGGTTGAGGGGATTTCAGACACCTTGGCGCAGACAATTTATGATTTTTTCCATGAAAAAGGCTGATTTACCCGCCTAGGGTTGTGCCGCAACCCTTGGGGAACGCTTGCTTTTATTTTGCCGGCCCTCAATAGTATTGGGACTGTTCTGCGGCTTCGGGCGAAGGAACAGGCGCCCAGGCCGCTTCGGATGACGAACACCGAAGGGAGGCGACATGTCGGGACAATTCCTGCACTACGCCGCCGTTACGGCGGTGATGAATGTGGCGATCTGGGGGGCGGCTGCATGGGCCGGTCCACAGGATGTGGTGCAACTCCGCGGTGACGTGGCCGCTGGCGCGCAGAGCGTGAACATCGCAGATCTCGAAGCGATAGGTCTGGCTGAGGCTGAGACCTTTAATCCGCATGAAGCAAGTGCCGGTCAGTATGCAGGTGTTTGGCTAACTGACCTGATCGAAGCTTTCGGCACTGGTCAGACACAAAATGTCACCCTCACAGCAATTGATCACTATCAGGCGCAGTTTTCCCGTCAGGAATGGCAGGAAATGGAGGTTCTTCTTGCCACACGCGCAAATGGCAAGTTTCTTGAATTTGAAACAAGGGGACCAATGCGTGTGGTCATCGCGGACTATGACGAAACAAAACGATTACATCAGGAAACAGTGGCTAAATGGGTGTGGATGATCACCGAAATCGAATTCCAAGACTGATCGGGCTTTCTGCCCCACGGGTGATTATTCTGGTTCTCCTTGGCGCGTTGGTGGTTGCAGCGCTCTTTGGGTTTGCGCTGCGTTCTGAAAATCAGGCCCGTAGAACCGCCGAGGAAACCATCGCCGCCGTTGAATCGGCGCGCTACTCTTTCAAGGTGTCTCAGCTGACCCATCGCAGCATGCGTGCCTATGATCAGGCGCAGCTCACGGCGGATCCCGCCAAGTTGACAATGGCCAACCATCTGATCCGCGCTGCACTTGGCTTCACCGCCTCGCCCTTTGCGCACAATCAGGAACTGGTGGATGACATGGTGCGTGATCTCAATGAAATTGAGGCCATCATGCGGGCCGGTGGCCTTGATGCCTCTGTGGATCAGTTGGCGCGGTTGGATCAACTTCTGGCGCTGATTGACCGCAGCACCATCAAATACGAGCAGGTGACGCAGAACCGGTTCCAGCTGCAATTGCACCTGATGGAGACGGTGGAGCACCGCAAAGGTGTGATGATACGGGTGGCGTCGGTTTCGATACTGGCCGCCCTTGTGATCTGCGCGGTGATCCTGGTTTTCATGCGGGCGGAGCAAATTCAGGCCAACCGGCGGATTGAGGCAGAAACCGCCAGCCAGGCCAAATCGGCCTTCCTCGCCAACATGAGCCATGAAATTCGCACCCCCATGAATGGGATCGTGGGCCTGTTGGAATTGCTGAAGCAGTCACCGATGACGGACGATCAGCGCCAGATGATCGAAAACATCAACGACTCCGCGTTTTTCCTGCTGCGCATCATCGATGACATTCTGGATGCAGCCAAAATTGATGCCGGCAAAATGCAGCTGGAGGAACAGCCGTTTAACCTGTTGGAGGCGGTGGAACGTGCAGCAGAATCTCTGGCGGTGGAGGCACGCAGCAACAATGTGCGCTTTCAGGTCTATGTTGACCCTGAGGTGCCGGATTGCGTTTCCGGCGATGCCTTGCGGTTACGCCAGATCTTGCTGAACCTGTTGAGCAACGCCATCAAATTCAGCCGATCCGAGGATGGCAAACTGGGCCACGTGCAGCTCTGGGTCTCGGTCGCTCGGGATCCCGATCGCCTGCAATTCCGGGTCATCGACAAGGGTATCGGCATGGAGCCTGAGGTGATTGAGCGGATCTTCCACCCCTTCAATCAGGGCGAGGAATCTACAACCCGCAAGTTTGGCGGCACCGGTCTGGGGTTGGTGATCACGCGTAATCTGGTGGAGCTGATGGGCGGTGTGCTTGAGGTGGAAAGCACACCCAACGATGGTTCTACCTTCACCGTTACCATCCCAAATCTGCCCGCCATCTGCGAGGAGACTTTGCCGGATGTGCATGGGGTCCACGTTATCTTGCGGATGGATCACCTTAATTTCTCCGCCCGGATGGGGCAAAGCCTTGAGCGCCGCGGTGCCGTTGTTCATATCGCGGAAAATCGCAGCGACATTGCTGCCCAGATCAAACAGGCCGGGGCTGAGGCCGTTTTGGTTCTGGGGCTGGGCAGCTTTGAAGAAAATGCTGAGGAAATGGATGTGCTGCTGCAGGAACATGCAGATCTGAAAATCATGGTGATGGACCCCGTACGTGGCAATCCAAAGGGGCTGACGGCCCCGGGGCTTTACGTTTCCTACCGCTATCCGATGCATCACAGCGATCTGGTGCGCGGCATCGCAATGCTCAGCGGCCGCTGGAACGGTCCAAAACCCGTTGTGCAGGCGCGTCCCGAAGTCTTGGTCCCCGGTGAGCCACCAATGTTGCTGCCACCGCTGCAGATTGAGACGGTTGGCAAAGGAAGCGAGGGGCGGAATGCAGCCCGTGCGGCCCATGTTTTGGTGATTGAGGATAATCCGCTGAACCTTTCGGTGCTGACGCGCCAGTTGACGGTTCTGGGCGTGAGCTATCAAACCGCCACAAACGGGCAAGAAGGGCTGGAGCATTGGCGAAAAGGCCAGTTTGACGCCATTCTCACCGATTGTCAGATGCCGGTGATGGACGGGCTCGACATGACGCGCCAGATCCGCAGTGAGGAGGCCCAGAGCGGCAGCGCGGCCATTCCCATCCTTGCCATCTCGGCATCAGCCCTACCGCAGGAGGCAGAGCGTTCCCTGGAGGCGGGCATGTCGGACTACTTGACCAAACCACTGCAGATCGAAACGCTGGCGCAAAGCCTGCAGTCCTGGCTGCCCGGTGCGGTGCCTGAGGGGCGCGGCGACCTAAAAGGTCCTTCCTTAGGCTGACGCAAGAGGGTCACGTCCGGGACCGTTTTCAAGAAAGGCCGGCGCGCCACTTTCCCCGGCGCACGTCACAGGGTAAGGATTGGGCATGACCTGGACGATCCCCAATATCCTGACCGTTGCGCGCCTGTTGGCCGCGCCCGGTGTCGCCGTGATGTTTCTATACTTCACAAGGCCTTACGCTGACTGGTTTGCCCTGGTGCTGTTTGTCTTGGCGGCGCTCACGGATTGGATCGATGGCTACCTCGCCCGGTCCTGGGGACAGGAAAGCAAGATGGGCGCGATGCTGGATCCGATTGCGGACAAGGCTATGGTGGTGATCGCACTGATGGTGATCGTGGGCTATTCCTCCATGTCGCCCTGGCTGGTTCTGCCGGCCACTGTGATCCTCTTCCGCGAAGTGTTTGTTTCGGGCCTGCGCGAATTCCTTGGAGATACGGCCGGCACGCTGAAAGTGACCAAACTGGCCAAGTGGAAAACCACCGCCCAGATGGTGGCCATTGCCCTTCTGTTTGCCCAAGGCGTGTTTGAGCACTACTTCGGCATGAGTGTGCTGGGAATGAACGATGAGATTGTTGCCCGGATCCTGTCAGGTGAACTGCCGGATGATCTGGGTCTTGCGTGGAAACTCAGCGGAATGGTTTGGGCTGGCAACGCTGGTCTGGTGCTGCTGTGGGTCGCGGCGCTTTTGACCTTCATCACCGGGCTGGATTACTTCAACAAGGCGCGGCCGCATCTGAAGGATAATTAAGATGGATGTGCTCTATTTTGCATGGGTCCGGGAACGGATCGGTATTCCGCGCGAAACGCTGGACACCAGCGCCACAACAGTTGGCGAACTGGTCGAAGAGCTGAAAGCGCGTGAAGAACGTTACGCCGCCGCCTTTGCTGATCTGTCGGCGCTGCGTGTTGCACTGGATCAGGACCTTAGCGATTTTGACGCCTCGCTTGAGGGCGTGCGCGAAGTGGCCTTTTTCCCGCCGATGACCGGCGGCTAAAGGGGGGCACGATGGACATCCGCGTACAGGAAGCGCCGTTTGATCTCGGCCATGAGGTTGAGACCTTTACCGATCGACAGGTCAATATGGGGGCGGTGGTCACCTTCACCGGCATCACCCGCGATCTGCCCGGCGCCGGCATGGACCGGATGGAGATGGAACACTACCCCGGCATGACCGAACGGGCGCTGACCAAAATCGCCGAGGATGCGACGGCGCGCTGGGATCTGGGGGATGTGCTGATCATCCACCGCTATGGCGTGCTGCACCCACAGGACCGGATCATGATGGTCGGCACCGCCTCACGCCACCGGGCGCATGCCTTTGAGGCGGCGGAGTTCCTTATGGATTACCTGAAATCCCGCGCCCCCTTCTGGAAGAAGGAAATCACCAAAGACGGGTCTGAGTGGGTTGCGGCCAAAGACGAAGACGAGGCCGCACTGGACCGCTGGTAACATCTTTCATCGTTTCCCAAATACTCTGGGGTGAAGCCGTTCAAAAACACTTCTTTTGAACGGCGAGGGGCAACGCCCCTGCCGCGGAGCGGCGTGTTTGCCTTACCTCGCCTTACCGTTTCGCTTCCCAGCTTGCCATCAGCGCCCGCGCGGCCTGCGCCAGCATCACCACATCAATCCCCACGGCAAGGAATTGCGCGCCCCATGTGCGGTAAAGATCTGCCGCCTCATCCGTCAGCGCCAGAATGCCCGCCGCCTTGTCTGAGGCCGCGATTTTGCCCAGGCCTGCCTCAATTGCCGCGCGCACCTCGGGGTGTTCGGTCTGCCCCAACAACCCCATGTCCGCGGCCAGATCCGAGGGGCCGATAAACACGCCGTCGACGCCTTCAACGGCCAGGATGTCATCCAGCGCATCCATGCCCTTTACTGTTTCGACCTGCACCAGCAGGCAAATCTGCGCGTTGGCCGTTTGGGCGTAATCCGGGATCGCAGCAAACTGTGAGGCCCGCGCCAATGCCGCGCCAGATCCACGGATGCCTTCGGGCGGATAACGGCAGGCCCGAACCAACTGGCGCGCCTGTTCCGCGCTTTCAACCATTGGGATCAGCAGGGTCTGTGCCCCTGCATCCAGCATCTGCTTGATCAGCCATTCATTGCCCACCGGCAGGCGCACAACGGCTTCGGAGTGTTTGCCCTCCAGAACCTGCAGCTGCGCGGTGATTGATTTCAGGTCATTTGGCGCATGTTCACCGTCGATCACCAGCCAGTCAAAGCCAGCTGTCGCCATCAATTCGGTGGGATAGGGATCGGCAAAACCAGCCCAGCAGCCAATAACCAGCTCGCCCTGTTTCAGGCGCTGTTTGAACATGTTGGTCGGGGCGGGCAAGGGCAGTCTCCTCGGGTCTGCGGGTGATCTTGGCGCGACAGGACCACCTTGCGCAGGGCGGGTCAAGCCGGGAAACCGGCTTGACGATTTGTTAAGCTAGGCGGCCTTAGCCCGCGTCTGCAAGGCCTGAGGTGGCGGCCGCTTGCAGCGCCTCGCGCAGGGTGTCGTTGTCCCCAATGTGATTGGCCAGAATGAGGATCAGCCGCGCGTTCAATGCATCGCTCTGCGCTTTGCTGAGGCCGTCATGAGCGGCCAGAAGATCGGCGTAGAAATTATCGGCATTGCCCAGATTGGCACTGAGGTTCAATGGCATCTTACTGCTCCTTCCCGATGGCGCGGCGCAGGGCGGCGCGCAGGGCGGTTTCGCTATAGCCATCCCAGCGGGCGGCCACATGTTGGTCAGGGCGGATCAGATACACCGCCGATTCTGCCAGCCCAAGGTAGCGGGCCGCCAGATCACTGCCCGGCGGGGCGGCAATGGAGATCACGTCGAGATCCAACCCGGCTTCTGACAGTGGTGCGGCAACGCAATTCAGGGCCAGAATTGTGAAGCGATCCCCCAGCTGATCCAGCAGGTATCCCGCACCCGTGCCCAGATCCGCATCCGGGCAGGGGCTACCGGGGCGCGCCCGCGCAGGCGCTTCGGGCAGGGCATCCACGCTGTTCAGCGGCGAATAGTCATAGGTGCAGGGCAGCGACAGCCGGCCCGAATTGACCAGAGGCCGTGCAAAGTCGTGGTGCTCTGACAGATCCAGCACCGCATCGCGGAAGATCCGGCTGATGTCCGACTTGGGCGTGATGAAATCGGTTGAGCGTGAGGAGTTCAGGATGTTTTCATCCGCGCCAACAACGCGTTCATAATCATAGCTGTCCAGCAGGGCCTCATCCGCGACACCGTCGATCACCAGCTTCAGCTTCCAACACAGGTTGTCGGTGTCCTGCACGCCAGAGTTTGCACCACGCGCGCCAAAGGGGCTGACCTGATGCGCCGAGTCGCCAGCAAACAGCACGCGGCCGTGGCGGAACTTTTCCATCCGGCGGCACTGGAAGGTGTAGATCGAGACCCATTCCAATTCGAAATGTACCTCATCCCCCAGCATCGCCTTTAGGCGCGGGATGACGTTTTCGGGCTTTTTCTCTTCTTCTTTGTCGATGTCCCAGCCCAGTTGCAGATCAATGCGCCAGACGCCATCGGGCTGTTTGTGCAACAGCGCCGACTGACCCTTGTTGAAGGGCGGGTCGAACCAGAACCAACGCTCGGTCGGAAACTCGGCGTCCATCACGACGTCAGCGATCAGAAAGTTGTCTTCAAACACCCGTCCGACAAAATCCAGCCCCAGCATCCGCCGCGTGGGCGAGCCCGCGCCGTCCGCCGCGATCAGCCAGTCGGCCTCCAACGTGTAGCTGCCCTCAGGCGTTTCAACCTCCAGCGCAACGTGATCGGGATGGGTGCCAATCGCTTCGACCTTGGACTTGCCGCGGATCTCAATTGGGGCGCCCTCGGCCTGCAATTCGCGGACGCGCTGCACCAGGTATTCTTCGAAGTAATACTGTTGCAGATTGATGAAGGCAGGGCGCTTGTGGCCCTCTTCCGGCAAGAGGTTGAAGTCATAGACCTTGCGGTCGCCAAAGAAGACCTTGCCCAGATTCCACTGTACCCCCTTGTCGACCATCGGCTGGCCACAGCCCAGACGGTCCAGAATCTCCAGCGGGCGTTTGGCAAAACAGATGGCGCGGCTGCCAAAGCTGACCTTGTCATTGTCATCCAGAATGACCGCTTCGATCCCCTGCTGGGCCAGATCAATGGCGGAGGCCAGCCCCACGGGGCCTGCGCCAATGATCACCACCTTGCGCCGTACGGGCGCGGCGGCATCCTGATCCTCTGACCGCGCATAGGGGTAGAGGGGCACTTCGAATATCTTGTTCATCTTGGTCTCCTCCCGAGATGGTGCCTGCTCTGTGAGGCACAAAACACCTGTCTGCTGGCCTCAATAGGCCGTCAGCACGTTGCTATCGTCGCATGTTTTGCGGTTGGGCGGCACGATCTGGATCAAACCGCCCGACACGCGTTTAGCCCTGCAGGGCGTCCCACATTTCTAGATCACGCTGAGCGGTCCAGATGCGCGGGTGTGTGATGCCGCGGGCCTCATCATAGGCGCGGGCAACGTTGAAGGGCAGGCAATGCTCATAGATCGCATAGTCCGAAAACTTCGGATCGCATTCGGCACGCACGGCGTCCCAGGCCTCTTTCAGCGTGCCATTGCGGGCGGCCACACGGGCGGCGGGGCGATAGGTGCTTTCGACAAAATCACGGGTATTTTCGATCGCTGCATTGACCATCTCATGGCCGACCAACGCATCGCCACGGCCCGGTGCAATGGCATCGACGTTATAGGCTTTGATGTTGTCGAGGGTGTTGCCCCAATCCTTGAAATGTCCGTCACCGCAATAACAGGCCGAGTGGTACTCGACGATATCACCGGTGAACATGACGTTCTGATCCGGCACATGAATCACCGCATCCCCTGCCGTATGGGCACGGCCCAGATGTTTGATGTCGACCCGGCGGCTGCCCAGGAACACGGTCATCGAGTCGGAGAAGGTGGTGGTCGGCCAGGTCAGGCCGGGAATGCTCTCATGACCTTCAAACAGGCGGGGGAAGCGCTGAAATTCGCTGTCCCAATCCTCTTGCCCCCGTTCGACCACCATCGAACGCGCGGTGTCGGACATGATGATATTCTGCGCCCCAAAGGCCGAGGCCCCCAAAACCCGCACCGCGTGATAATGGGTCAGCACCACATGGGTGATCGGCTTGTCGGTGACCGAGCGCACACATTCGATCACCTTATTGGCCAGACGCGGGGTCGCCTGAGCCTCAACGATCATGACGCTGTCATCCCCGATGATGACGCCCGAGTTCGGGTCGCCCTCGGCAGTGAAGGCATAGAGCCCTTCGCCCACTTCGGTGAAGCTGATGGTTTTTTCTGCCATGTCGCCTTGTGAGGCAAATGCCTTGGCCATGGGGTGTCCTCCTTGGGGTTTGCTGCCTTTCCTGACGCTTGAAGGTTGCCTCACGGATGCAGTGTGTGAAGCGGCGTCGCAGCGGTTTTCATATGCGGTGCCAGAGGCAGGCTAGGATGCCTCCGGCGGGAGTATTTCGGGACCGTTGAAAGGATCAGCGTTTGTAAGGGTCGTCGAGCGCCGGCAGCAGGGTGCCGGTGCAGGCGCCAAAGCCGATCTGGTAGCCGTCACCTTTGGCTGCGCCTTTCAGGGTCAGCGTGTCGCCATCCTCAATAAAGCTGCGGGTCAGGCCCTCAGTGATTTCCAGCGGCTCCTTGCCGCCCCAGCTAAGCTCGAGGAGCGAGCCCCGTTCGTCCTTGGTGGGGCCGGAAATGGTGCCGGAGCCCAGAAGGTCGCCGACGTTCATTGCGCAGCCCGATGTGGTGTGATGGGCAAACTGCTGCGCGGCCGAGTAATACATGCGGCTGTAGTTGGTGCGCGCGATGGTGTGTTCGGCGCCACCTTCCGCCTGCAGGCTGACCGCCAGATCGATGTCATAGAGCATCGGTGTCGGCTCCGCCAAATAGGGCAGCAGATCTTTTTCACGCTCTGGCGTGGTGGTGCGGAAGGGTTCAAGCGCCGCTTTGGTCACGATCCAGGGGCTGATCGAGGTGGCGGTCGCCTTGGCTTGGAACGGCCCCAGCGGCTGGTATTCCCAGGCCTGAATGTCGCGCGCCGACCAGTCGTTCAGCAGCACATAGCCAAAGATCGCGTCATCCGCTTCCTGAACCGTGATCGGGCCGTCAGTGTTTTTGCCAACAACGGCGCCCATCTCCAGCTCAATGTCGAAACGGGCACAGGGGGCAAAGCGCGGCACCTCATCGTTCGGGCCTTTCAGCTGGCCCCAGGGGCGGCGAATGTCGGTGCCCGAGACCACCACCGAGGAGGCGCGGCCGTTATAGCCGATCGGGATGTGCAGCCAGTTCGGCGGCAGCGCATTTTCAGGACCGCGGAACATGGTGCCGACGTTGAAGGCGTGGTGTTTGCCTGCGTAGAAATCGGTGTATTCGCTGACAAGGAACGGCATGTGCATCACCGCATCCGCCTGCGCCACCAGCAGCGGCTCCACCGCCGCCTTTTCAGCGCTGTTCTCTCCCAAGAGCTGCATCAGACGTGTGCGCAGGGCGGCCCAGGCCTCAGGCCCCAGTTCCATCACCTCGTTCCAGAACGGTACATCCAGCACCGGATCTTCGGCCAGTTCCACCAGTCCGGCCTCTTCGGCGGCTGCAAGATCCAGGATCTTATCGCCAATGGCCACGCCGCAGCGCGGCTCTTCCTCACCGGTGGAGAAGACGCCATAGGGCAGGTTGTTCAGGGGGAATTGGCTGTCAGCGCTATTGGCAGAGGCTACCCAGCTTTTCATCAGTGTCATTGCGTTTCCTTACGTATCTAGCGAAATGGCCATCCCGTCGGTCCCTATGAACAAGGGGCCTGACCATCCGCGGCGGGTTTCCTCCCGCCAGTGGGTCTCAGTAAAATTCGGGTCGTCACAGGGGACGAGGTGATTGAGCGCCAGTTGTTTCACACCGGCCTCTTGGGCGATGCGGCCGACCTGATCAGCGGGGGCATGGCTGCGTTCAAGGTGGATGCGCAACCGGTCATCGCCGTTGCCAACGCGGGCGCAGAGCGCGTCAATGCCGGTGGACAGCATCGCCTCATGCACCAGAAGGTCAGCGCCTTCGGCAAAAGGCACCATTTCGGGGATCGGGGCGGTATCGCCCGAGATCACAGCGCTGCAGGTGCCGCCGTCAAACCGCAGGGCAAAACTATCCTCGATCGGCGGGTGAGCATTGCGCAGCACCTTCATGGTCAAAGGCCCCAGTGGATGCGCGCCCTCGGCAATGACCGAAATCTCCGCCAATGGGGCCAGTTCGGGCCGCCCCTCATCGCGCAAGCGCAGGGAAATGTCGAACTCCATCGAGGCCAGGAAACCCATCCAATAGGTGTCCAGCCCTTCAGGCCCGATCACCGGTACCGGTTTGTTCAAGCCCGCGGTCCAGGCGGTGTGGAACAGTGGTCCCAGTTCCAGATAGTGGTCTGAATGCAAATGTGTGATGACAATGGCGTCCAGATCCGTCAACGCCACACCGGCGTCACACAGCCCCCGGGTACAGCCCAGACCTGCGTCCACCAACACGGTGAACCCGTCAATCTGCACGAGGGAAGAGGTCGGCATTCTTGTGCCCGGCCGGATTGCCGGCCCGCCTTTGGTGCCCAGAAGGACCACACGGTTCTCGCTCATCTCATTCACCTTATTCACGAAATGTGCCTTCGTGATTCCCTGCTTTTCATCGTTTCCGACAATACTCTGGGGGAATTGGCCAAAGGCCAAGGGGGCAACGCCCCCCTGACCTCACAACCCAATATAAACGTCACTTTTTGCCGGGCGTGCCGTCGAACTTCTTCTCCAGATCCGACCAGCAGTCGATGTAGTCGTCCTGCAGTGGCGCCTCATTGGCGGCAAAACCGGTCAGGTGCTGCGGGAAGCGGGTCTCGAACATGAAGGACATGGTGTTGTCCAGCTTCTCGGGCTTCAGATCCGCGTTCGACGCGCCCTCAAAGGCGTTTTTGTCCGGCCCATGCGGGATCATCATATTGTGCAGCGACATGCCACCGGGGATGAAGCCTTTGGGTTTGGCGTCATACTGGCCATAGATGTTGCCCATCATCTCGGACATGATGTTCTTGTGATACCACGGCGGGCGGAAGGTATCTTCCATCACCATCCAGCGTTCACGGAACAGCACAAAGTCGATGTTGGCGGTGCCCGGCACACCCGAGGGCGCGGTCAGCACGGTGAAGATCGACGGATCCGGATGGTCAAACAGGATCGAACCGACCGGGCAGTAGGTGGTCAGATCGTATTTTACGGGCGCGTAGTTGCCGTGCCAGGCGACTACATCCAACGGCGAATGGCCGATCTTGGTTTCATGGAACTGGCCGCACCATTTGATCGTCACGGTCGAAGGTGCTTCGCGGTCCTCAAAGGCGGCAACCGGCGATTTGAAATCGCGGCGATTGGCCATGCAGTTGGCGCCGATCGGGCCACGGCCGGGCAGTTCAAACTTCTGACCATAGTTTTCGCAGACAAAGCCTCGGCAGGGGCCTTCCAGCACTTCAACACGATAAAGCAGACCACGCGGCAGGATGGCGATTTCCTGCGGGGCCAGATCGATGATTCCCAGCTCGGTGCAGAATCGCAGGCGGCCTTCCTGCGGCACCACCAGTAGTTCGGAATCAGCCGAGAAGAAGTAGCTGTCCACCATCGAATCGGTCACCAGATAGATGTGGCTTGCCATGCCGACCTGGGTGTTCACATCCCCGGCGGTGGTCATGGTGCGCATGCCGGTCAGCCAAGTCAGGCCCTGTTCGCCCATCGGCACCGGGTCCCAGCGATACTGTCCAAGGGAGATCACATCCGGGTCCACATGCGGCGCGGATTTCCAGTAAGGCAGATCGATTTTTTCGTAACGGTGCGAATGTTTTACGCTGGGGCGAATGCGGTAGCACCAGGTCCGTTCGTTCTGATGGCTGGGGGCGGTGAAGGCGGTGCCGGACAGCTGTTCACCATAGAGGCCATAGTTACATTTCTGCGGGCTGTTCATCCCCTGCGGCAGGGCGCCGGGCAGGGCCTCGGTCTCAAAGTCGTTGCCGAAACCGGGCATATAGCCGGGGGTGGTGCCCTCGGCGTTGGTGGCTTGGGTAAAGCTGTGTGGGTGGGCTTGCTTGTTCATGGCGGCTCCTCCTTTTCGCTTGCTTTGTTAATAGTTGTTTTTGTAACTAACAACGGGAGAGGACGTGAAATGTCGCAAAAAACTGACTTCGATTTACAGAATTTCCTGCCTTACCTTTTAAACCAGGCGGCCGAGGAAAGCAGCCTTGCGTTTCAAAAGGTCTATAAGGACCGCTACGGCATGCTACGCACGGAATGGCGGGTGCTGTTTCATCTGGGGATCTATGGCCGCATGTCGGCTAAGGAAATCGGCCAGCGGTCCAAGATGCATAAAACCAAGATCAGCCGCGCCGTCGCCCGGTTGGAGGAACGCCGGTTTCTGACCCGACAGGCCTCGGAGGAAGATCGCAGGCTGGAGTATCTGCAGCTGACCCAGCAAGGGCAGGCCGCCTATCGCGAATTGCTGGAGGTGGCTGAACGTTATGACAGCCAGCTGACCGCAGCCCTCACCCCGGAAGAGGTGGTCGGGCTGCGCGCGTTGCTTCGTAAATTGGCTGGAATGGGCTAGCGCCCAGCTTTGGGCCGGATCAGAAGTCCGGCTCAACCCCCGGCAGGTTCACCGCCTTGATCAGATCGCGCAGTTCCTGACGGGCCGCTACGTTGGAGATGTTGAGGCTGGAAATCCCGATGTCCTTCAGGTCCAGCAGGGTCAGGCCGCGCGGGAACAGCTCGCGGAAGATAACCCGTTCGTTAAAGCCGGGAGCCACGCGGAAACCGATGCGTTTGGCCAGATCGTCCAGCGCCTTGCCCATCTTTTCCTTGTTCACCATGTTCTGCGCGCCCAGACGGTTGCGCAGCACGATCCAGTCGATCGGTTTCAGCCCGGCCTGTGCCCGCAGCTGTCGCGCGTTCCAGACCATTTCAGAATAAACCGACGGGCCTTGGATTTTCTTGCCCTCGCCGTCGATCTTGGCCAGCAGGTCAAAATCCACAAAGCTGTCGTTCAGCGGGGTGATCAGCGTGTCGGCCAGCGAATGCGCCACCTGGCTCAACCGGGTGTGCGACCCGGGGCAGTCAATCATGATGAAGTCATGATCAGGCTCAAGCGAGGCGATGGCCGCGGACAGGCGGTGGTCATAGGGGTTTTCACCCGGCTTCAGATCGCTTTGGTCGATCTGTGGCAGCTCGTGGTAATTCGGTGTCGGCAGATCCAGCCCGGCCTTCTCCATGAAGGCTTGGCGGTTCTCAACATAGCGGCCAAAGCTTTTCTGCCGCAGGTCCAGATCCAGTACACCCACACGTTTGCCCATCCGGGCCAGGGCGGTTGCGATGTGCATCGACACGGTGGATTTGCCTGCGCCGCCCTTTTCGTTGCCGACGACAATGATATGCGCCATGGAGTTCTGTCCCTATACCTGCCTTGTTCCGGCTCATTGCCCACAGGATATTGTGGGCTTGGCCAATTGCAAAGCCTTGTTGCTGTCTTTGGACTGTCTGAATGGCATCTGTTGCAGAAATATGGAAGGGGGCGCGGGTGATTTCGCCCCCTGCCGTGGCGCAGGGCTTAATTCTGGGTGAAGACGAAGCGCAATGTCACCGGTGCGGCCCGGGTGATCCCCGACAGATCCGCCAGCTGTTTCAGCACGTCGATCCCGCCGTCAATCCCGGCCTCATCGGTGTCCAGAAAGATCATATCGTTGGTGGTGACCATGACGCTGCTGTCTGACAATCGGGCGACAAACAGTTCCAGATCAAGCTCCACATCGGTGCCAACCAGCGACAGCGTGGCCTCAACCTCACTCACCGCGGTGCCGCCAACCGGCAGGGCCTCAAGTGCGGCGATGTCGATCTGACTGCTGAGCGTTGCGGTCCCGGCCGCTTTGAACACATGTTCGATCATCCGTTCATTGCGAATGTCGATGTTGGTCTGAACCGAATTGAGGTCGATGGTGACCATTGCCGCGCCATCGGCGCTGACGCCGCCGGACAGGGTTTCAAAATGATGCACTTCGCCAAGGCTGTTGGCTTTGACCGAGCCAAAGGCAAGGCGGGAACTGGCGTTGTCGAGTGTCCAGTCCGCGGCCAAGGCCGGGGCGGCAGGCAGGGCAGTAGACAGGGTGACGGCGGCAAGGCCGCAAAGTAGCTTGTTCATGAATTCCTCCTCTAAATAAGGGGAGGATAGCATAAATCCCCCTGTCTAGGCAGATGGGGCCGGGTCGGGTTTCCCTGCAGTTTCGCCTTGAAAGGCGGGTTTCAACGCCATGAACTCCGCCGCCAGATGATCCACAAACAGCCGCACCCGGCGCGTGCGGCGCAGGTCACTGTGCAACAGGATCCAAAGCGAACGGTCGTGATCCAGTGTAGTTCCGGGCACTTGCCTCAGATCCGGGTAGATCGATTGAAAGACCGCCGGCAGATGTGATATGCCCGCTCCTCGGCGCAGCATTTGCAGCCGCATGTACCCGTCCCCGATGGCATGGCGTATCTCGGCCTTGGGGAATTGTACTGTGCCACGCACAGGGCCCAAGGGGTTGTTCTGGGGCCAACCCAGCCAGTGCAGCCCTTCGCCCTCGGGCCCGGCGTGGGGCAGATGCTGGTTCAGATACTCTGCACTGGCAAAGACGCCGGCAGCAATGGGAAACAGCCGACGGGCGGTGACATTATCGCTGATCGCCTTCGCGCCGCGCAGGGAAACGTCAGCCTCGTCCTTGGTGATATCCTCAACCTTAGTTGTCAGCGTCAGGTCGATCTGAATGCCGGGGTGCTGGGCCTGAAACCGTTCCAGTATCGGGGGCAGCAGATCGTAGGCGAAAACGGGCAGGGCCGAAAACCGGATCCGTCCGGTTTCGCTGCGATCACCGCCTTCGACGCCCCGGCGCGCCGCCAGCATTGCCGCTTCGGCCTGTTCGGCAAGGGGCAGCAGATCCTCACCGGCATGGGTCAGTTTAAATCCCTGCCGGGAACGGGTGAACAGGCGCACGCCATAGCTGGCTTCCAGCGCCTGAATGTTGCGGTTCACGGTGCCGTAGTTTGATCCCAGCACCTCAGCCCCGCTGCGCAGGCTGCCGGCCCGCGCCACGGCGAGGAAGAAGGGCAGGTATTCCCAATCTTGCGGACGCATCAGACCTCCTCTGTGTTCCTCTATAGTAACACGGTGATGCAATTGCTGCGTATGTGTCTTTCATGCGTAACGATAAAAGAGGGGCAACAAAATCGAAATCTGCCCCACGCCCGCGCAAATCGGGCCAGGTAAGGAGGCCCCTCATGACCGATCCGAATGTCACCCGTTACCACCCCGCCCTTGTTGCACTGCATTGGATCATGGCCTTGGGCATTTTCCTGTTGCTGGTTGTTGGCGGCCCGATGCTGGCGAAACTGGCCAGCAATGACCCGATGAAGATCACTGGCATGCAGGGCCATATGGCGATTGGCATGATCGTCGGGCTGCTCTTGGCGCTGCGACTGGCGCTGAAGCTGCTGACCCGCACCCCGCCCCATGCAGACGTGGGCCATAAGACCCTGAACAGCGGCGCAAAACTGGCGCATATCGGTCTTTACGTTCTGATGGCCGGCATGGTGGGCAGCGGCATCGCAATGGCCTATGCGGCGGATCTCTTTGCCATTGCCTATGGCGGCGCTGATCTGCCCGTGCCGGACGACATGAGCGTCTATACCCCGCGTGTAGCTCACGGTGTGATTGGCAAGCTGCTGCTGGCGCTGATCCTCGCTCACCTGGCAGGCGTCCTTTACCACATGGTGCTGCGCCGTGATCGTCTGCTGCGCCGGATGTGGTTTGGCAAACGCACGGTCTGATCTACACAGAAACATTGGAAAAGGCGCGTCCCATATCGGGCGCACCTTTTGCGTTTGCCTTCAGGAGAGAGGGCAACAAAAAACCCCGCTCACTGGCGGGGTTTTCCGTATCAAATCGTTGGTAAAGCTTAGAAGCCCAGACCAGCGTATTTGTTTTTGAACTTCGACACGCGGCCGCCGGCGTCCAGCAGGCGGGCACCGCCACCGGTCCAGGCCGGGTGTACGGTGGGGTCGATGTCCAGCGCCAGAGTGTCGCCTTCGTTGCCCCAGGTCGAGCGCATCTTGACGATGGTGCCGTCGGTCATCTTCACGTCGATGAAGTGGTAGTCGGGATGGGTATCTGCTTTCATAGATCCGCTCCTTACGCTTTAGCCTTGGGGGCTTTGTAGTTGGTGACTTCTGCGATACGTGCGGATTTACCACGACGCGAACGCAGGTAGTACAGTTTCGAGCGACGCACGCGGCCTCGACGGATCACGGTGATCGAGTCGATGTTGGTCGAGTGCAGCGGGAATACACGTTCCACGCCTTCGCCGAAGGAAATCTTGCGAACAGTGAACGAACCGGCAATGCCGACGCCGTTTTTACGGCTGATGCAAACGCCTTCGTAGTTCTGAACACGCGAGCGGGTGCCTTCGGTCACTTTGTAGCCGACACGGATGGTGTCACCGGCTTTGAAGTCGGGGATGTCTTTCCCCAGGGCGGCAACTTGTTCCGCCTCGAGCTGTGCGATCAGGTCCATATGACCATCTCCTTTGATTGCTTGCGGTTGGCCCGCAAAGGTGAGTGCCGTCCCGAGAGCTCTTGGTCTTCGACCGGGTCCGCCGCAGCGCCCGCCAGAGATCAGTTCGTTTTCTTATCTGCTGTAAGTCAGGTCCGAAGTGAGGCCGAAGAAGCACTCAGGAGCATATCCCACAGGTCCACAGACCGATTCCGGCCGTAGACGGGCGGTGTATAGGGGCAGCCCGCGCTGGGATCAAGCGCTATTCGGGCCGCCCCGCCCTAAAAAACAGGGGGATCAGGCGGTTTGATCGTCGATCTTGGCGTCGGGGGCGTTTTTCTTGACCGACTCGATGCCGTTGTCGCGGCCCGAGGTGCTCTCATAGCTTTCCGAGGTGCCGATGACCTGGCCGTTGGTGGCCTTCAGATTAAACATATGTTTGCCCGATTTGGTCTCTTTGCGTTCGTAGCGCGCATCTTCGGGGGCGTTTTTCTGGACCGATGCGATGCCGTTTTCGCAGCTGGCTTTCTGCTTGTAGCCTTCCGAGGCCAGAATGATCTCGCCGTTGCCTGCTTTCAGACGGAAGCGATATTCACCCGCTTTGTCTTCATAGATTTCAAATTTGCCTGCCATGAGGGTCTGTCTCCTTAAAAATCGTCGCGCCCTGCGGCGCTACAAATAGTGCTATGGCTGCGAGATTGCGGCAAAATCCGATACAGATCAACAGCGTTGCGGGTGCCGCTAGGGTCAGCTTGACAGGGGGCTGTTCCGCCCGGCTAACTGGCGGCGAATTGATTTTGATCGGGATATGTTATGCGGATTTTGAAACGGACGGCTGTCGCCCTGATCTTATTGGTGGCTGCCGCAGGAATTGGATATGCGCTGGCCGCGCGTCTGGCCCCAAAAGCAACGGCCGGCTATTTGGTGGCGACGCTCCGGGCGGTTTCTGGCCTGGAGGTGGCAGAGGCTGAAATCACCATCGATTCCGCACCCTATCAGGTGGGCTATCTCGACAGTGGCGATGGCGCTGGGTTGCCGGTGGTCTTGTTGCATGGGGTGTTCGCCCGCAAGGAACACTGGATCGATTTTTCCCGCCAGATCTCACCCAGCCATCGGGTCATCGCGCCGGATCTGCCGGGGTTCGGGGACAATGCGTTGATGCAGCCCGCGCTCTATGCTTATGAACAGCAGGCGGAACATGTGATTGCTTTCCTTGATGCGCTTGGGCTGGATCAGGTGCACTTTGGCGCCAATTCCATGGGCGGTCAGATCGCAGGCCATATTGCCACGCGCTACCCAGAGCGGGTGGCCTCCGTCGCCTTCATCGGCAGCCCGGTTGGCGTGCCCACCGATCCGCCAAGTGATATGGAACAGGCGATAGCAGCTGGCCACGCGCCACTTCTGGTGCAGAGCGAAGCGGATTTTGAGGCCCGGATGGAATGGCTCTTCCCCAAGGCACCTTTCATGCCCGCGCCAGTTTTGCTAACATGGGCCAAGGCAGAGGCGGCACAGGCTGAGGCCAACGCGGCCATCTGGCAGCAGCTGTGGCAGACGGAAAACCCGCCGCTGATTGCGCTGGCGCCGGATATCGCGCAACCCAGTCTGGTGATCTGGTGCAAGGAGGACCGCATCTTCCACCCCAAAGGGGCAAAGCTGCTGCAAGAGGCGCTGCCCAAGGGACAGGCCGACGCACCGCGCAACTGCGGCCATCTGCCGATGCTCGACAAGCCCGCGCCGTCAGGCAAAATCTACGCTGCGTTTCTGGCAGAGCTGCCCTGAGGCGGCTCAGCCCTTTTTGTTGGCGAGGTAGCGTTCCCACATGTCGGGGCGGCGCTCTTGAGTGATTTTTTCACCCATCTCATGGCGCCATTCGTCCACCTTGCCGTGGTGGCCTGACATCAGAACCTCTGGGATTTCGCGCCCCATCCATTCTGCAGGGCGGGTGTATTGCGGATGTTCCAGCAGGCCGTTGGAATGGCTTTCATCCTCAATGCTTTCTGCATTGCCCAGCACATCTGGCAGCAGTCGCACCGTGGCATCCAGCATCGCTTGGGCCGCAATCTCACCCCCGGTCAGGACAAAATCGCCCAGCGACACCTCTTGGATCTGATAGTGATCCAGTACCCGCTGATCGACACCTTCGAACCGGCCACACAGCAGTGCGACGCCATCACAGTCCGCCCATTGGCGTGCCATCGCTTGATCAAACCGACGCCCGCGCGGCGACAGGTAGACCAAGGGCCAGCGCCCGCGTGCGCCCTGCATGGTCTGTTCAATAGCGTTGCCCAGAACATCAGGCCGCAGCACCATGCCGGCGCCGCCCCCGGCGGGCGTGTCATCCACATTGCGATGTTTGCCGACGCCGAAGTCACGCAAATTGGTGGTTTCCAGCTGCCACTTGCCATCGCGCAGGGCGCGGCCGGTCAGGCTTTCGCCCAGAACGCCGGGGAAGGCGTCCGGGAACAGGGTGATGATGCGCGCCGTCCAGACGCCAGCAAGGCGCGGATTGTGCTGCATCAGCTCCTGCGGTTTGAAGCTGGGCCGGATCGACAGGCGGCCGTGGGACTTGGGCTTTGGTTCGGGTGTATCGCTCATGCTGCGCTCTTACCCTGAGGGGTGGGGGCGGGGCAATCCCGACATCTGACCCTGCAGGTGTCTTGGATTGCCCTTAGCCCCAGCAAGCCTTTAGGCTGCTGCCTGTTCACCCAGCTTGTGGGCGGCATCCAGCCAGCCCTCAATCTTGGCGGGCTTTGCCGTGCGGACTGAGCCAAACTGCACGACGCGGCACGGTTTGATCCCGACGAAGCCCAGGATTTGATTGCTGATCACCCGGCGTCCCGGTTTGCGATAGAGCAGCCGGTCCAGCAGCGGCGGCGTGTCTGAGGTGATGATCACATCGCCGGTCTTCCCCTCCAGCAGCTTGTTCCACTGCAGGCTTTTGGGGCCTTTGTATTTAAAGGCAAACCCGGGCAGCAGGGCGCGGTCCAGCACCGATTTCATCCGCCCCGGCATCGCACCCCACCAGTAGGGGTAGACGATCAGCACGTGATCGGCCCAGGTCATATTGTCCTGCCAGCGTTTCAGGTCCGGCTCCAACTCCAGCCGCTTGCCGTCATAGCCTGCGAAGGCACGGTCATCAAAATCCATATCCGCCAGATTCATCCGCCGCACCTCACTGCCAGCGGCGCGCGTTGCCGCCTCATAGCGGTCAGCCAGCGCGTCACACAGGCTGCTTTGTGCCGGGTGTCCGACCCAGATGAAAATGCGTTTTGGTTGTGGGTTCGCCATGATTTGTCCATCCAATCCTAAAAGGTGATAAATGCTCACATTTGATAACGTGACATATGCTCATATTTCTGGCAGAGTCAACAATGCAGTTGAGAAAAGGAAAATCCGTGCCCGAAGACGCCGCCATTCAGCAGATCCTGCCGCGCAAGGAACCGGTGCAGGAACGCAGCCGAAAACGGTTTGAACGGATCCTTGAGGAGGCCACCGGCCTGATCGACGCGCAGGGGGTAGATGCGGTTGCGATGAAAGAGATCGCGGCGGCGGCTGAAATCTCAATTGCCTCGCTTTATCAATACTTTCCTGACAAGGCTGCGATCATCGCAACGCTGGCCGACCGGTTCTACCGTGAGGGTCAGGCCTGCGTTCAATCGCTCTTCGCGACCGTTGTGGATGCCGCCTCTTTTGAGGCGGCGCTGCTGGGCATGGTCGACAGTTACTATGGCTGTTTTCTGGAAATGCCCGGTGCCTTTGCCATCTGGCAGGCCACGCAGGCCGACCGGCGGCTGCAGCTATTGGATGAGGAGGATTGCGCAATCCATGTCCAAACCGTGCAGGCGGCGATGCTGCGCACACGCCCTGATGCCGATTCGCAATGGGCAGCGGAGGCCGAGGTGATGGCGAAGCTATTCGTTGGGGCCATTGCCGGTGCGGTGCGCGCGGCTGTTGCTCTGCCCGAGGATGAGGCGCGTGAACTGCTGACGCTGTGCAAAACCCGCATGCTGCGCCCGGCAATCCGCGCCAGCCTTGCTGCTTAATCGCTGTCTTGTTGCTGTTCTAGCAGCGCCGCCTTCTGCGCCTTCAGCGCATCCCGGCTGAGGCCCTTGCGGTTTAACTGCAAAAAGACCCTGCGCAGGTCCTCCGACTGGCCGGTGTTCTGCGGTTCAGCAGGTGGCAGTGATGCCATCACGTCAGCGGGCACCCCCATCAGATCCAGGATCATCGCAGCGGGCCCTTGGCGGTGATCGGCATAGTCCTCCAACGCGCGAATATGCACCGGGGTCGGCGCCAGCGCCTTGGCGATCTTTTCGGCGTCTTTCCTCAGATCGAAGTTCGTGGGGAACAGATCCGAAAACCGCATCAGGTCATCGCGCAGATGGGTGGAGCGCAGTTGATGCCCATGGACAGACCGCAGCCAGCTGTCGCGGTCGCGCACTGAGTAGAGAAACTGCAGATCCATATCGTTGCCAAACCGGCGCTCCAGCCCGGCGCGGATATCGCGGGCCAGCATCCGGGCGGCGGGGTTGATATCTGTCAGGATCTCACCGTCCAGCCCACGATGCCCCGGCATGATGCCTGCGTAGTTTTCGCGGCTGATGACGATATTGCCATCCTCAGGCAGGTCCGCAACAAAACGCCCAAACCCCCGCCGGAAGGCGCGGCGGCTGTCCTCGGTCAGGTGGCGGCCAAACTCACGTGCCAAAGCACCAGTGTCCCGCAGTTTATTAGGGCCGAAATAGTGAAAATACGGGCTTAGATCCTGCTGCACGCGGGCCAATTGGGCCTGCAGGCTGGTGGTGCCGGTTTTGTAAAACCCGGCATGGATCAGAATGCGCCGCGTGCTCATCGATTGGGACTATTCCGGGAACAGCCCCTCTGGCGGATCCGCGATGATGCGGCCGGAGGTCAGATCCACCGTCGGCACCGCAGCCAGGGTGAAGGGCAGCAGCACCGTTGTTTTCAGGCCCGGCCCGTGGATTTCCAACAGATCACCGGCACCGTGGTTCTGCACCGCCTTGACCACGCCCAGTTTGGTGCCGCCGGTGTCAAACACCTCCAGCCCCATCAGATCGGTGTGGTAATATTCATCATCCGGCAGCGACGGCAGGCGATCGCGCGGCACGTAGAGTTTTACCCCTTTCAGGGCATCGGCCTCTTCTTTGGTGGTGACATCTGACAGGCGCACCGAAAGGCCGTTTTTGATCGTGTTGACAATGCCCACTTCAAAACTGCGGCTGCCATCTTCGGTGGTCAGCGGATTGTAATCGGCAATCGCGTCTGGTTCCGCAGTAAAACTTTTCAGCCGCACCTCGCCGCGCACCCCGAAGGCACCAGCGATGGAGGCCACACAGATCAGATCGTCAGTTTCACTCATGGTATCACCTAGGAAGCGGCAGGGCGTTTCCCCGTTGATAACGCCTTGGGCGGGCAGGGGCAATTCGCCAGTGTGACCGCAGGTTCAGCGGGTCTCGATGGGCAGTTGCCCGCGGCGATCTTCCCAGCCTTTGCGTTCCAGCTCAGGAGTGTCGCTGTCCTCGGCCGGGTAGCCGACGCAAAGATAGCCCACCAAACGCCAGTCCTGGGGCACATCCAGATCGCGGCTCAGCTGGTCCGGGTCAAGGATAGAGACCCAGCCCATCCCGATCCCGCGGGCACGGGCGGCCAGCCAGAACAGGTTGATCGCCGAAACCACAGAATACCGTCGCATTTCCGGCATGGTGCCAGCGCCAAGGCCTGACCCCTTTTCGGTGCTTTCATCGCAGTAGATCGCCAGCTGCACCGGCGCGTCCTGCATGCCCGAGAGTTTCAGCTGCGCATAAAGCGCGGCCTTTTCATCGCCATAACCGGCCAGCGCATCGGCATTGGCGGATTGATAATTCTTTAATGCAGCAGCACGCGCTGCAGCGCTTTCGATCCGGATCACCCGCCAGGGTTCCGACAGCCCAACAGAAGGGGCCTTCAAAAACGCGTCGAGGCACTGCGTGAGCAGTGCCTCGTCAACAGGATCTGTACGGAAGTGACGCACATCGCGCCGCCACCGCATGAGATCGTCCAGATCGCGCTGGAATGTTTCTGGGAAGACCCGCATCCCAGCGCTCCCTGTCTGTTGCTTACTCTTCAGCAGCGGCTTCGGCAGCTTCAGCTGCTTTGGCGGCTTTTTCTTCAGCGCGCTCCTGAGCTTTCTTGCCGGGTACGGCTTTCTCAGGGTTGTTACGCTCTTTCTTGGCCAGAACGCCTGCGGCTTCCAGGAAGCGCGACACACGGTCGGACGGCTGAGCGCCCTGGTCCAGCCAGTACTGAACGCGTTCCATGTTCAGTTTTACGCGCTCTTCGCTGTCTTTCGGCAGCAGCGGGTTGTAGGTGCCCAGTTTCTCGATGAAACGGCCGTCACGCGGCATGCGCGAGTCAGCGGCAACAACGCGGTAGAAAGGACGTTTTTTCGAACCACCACGGGCCAGACGGATTTTCATTGCCATTGTTAGATCTCCTTTAGATGGCGTGTGCCGGCTGAGCCGGCAATTCGTTTTCCAGTTGCTTCCCCTGAGGGAGGAGGCGGGGTTACTCCTGGTGTTTTTTGTGGTGCTGAATGACTTCAGCGATGATGAAGTTCAGGAACTTCTTGGCGAAATCGGGGTCCAGGTCGGCCCGGTCTGCCAGATCTTCTAGCCGTGCGATCTGCTTGGCCTCGCGGGCCGGATCGGACGGGGGAAGGTCGTGTGCCGCTTTCAGCTTGCCCACGGCCTGGGTGTGCTTGAAGCGCTCCCCCAGGGTGTAGACAAGGATGGCGTCCAAACGGTCGATGCTTTCGCGGTGCTCTTTCAGCAGCTCCGCAGCGCGGGAAACAGCGTCAGTCAAGGGCGAATCCTTTCGGTTTGAACAGCGGGTCGGCGTAGTTGGCGATTTCCATCTCAATGCCGTGGCTCAGCTGGCTGCCTGCCAGCTGGTCGGCGGTGGGATGGCGGTAAACGATGTCATGGCCGTCCACGGTGGCGGCGCCTTGATCTTTTTCTGCGCCCAGACGTTCGGCCAGGCGGATCGAATCCAGGTTCTTTGGATCGATGTAGGACACCGCAGTGGTCCACCCCATGTTGGAATAGAGGTAGTTGCGCACCGCATGGGTGGCTTCCAGCGCGTAGCCGTGGCCGGCCACTTCGGGCCAGATGATCCAGGCCAGTTCGGCCTCAGGCCATTTGGCGGGTTTCCAGCCACCGGCCATGCCCAGCGTCTTGCCGCTGTCGCGGTCATAGATCACCCACATGCCATAGCCGCGGATCTGCCAATGGCCGATCTCAGCTGCATAAAGCATCCAGGTCTCATAGTCGTTCAGCGGGCCCCCCATGAAACGGGCACGGTAGCTGGTGAAGGTCGATTTGAAGCTGGGATAAGCCTCAGGCGTTGGGCCACGCAGGATCAGACGCTGGGTTTCCAGAACGGGGATTTCAACTGGCATCAGCTTACCCCCCATTCTGCGTGGCGATAGATCCGTACCGGATGGCCCGAGATGTCACCATCCCGTTCAAAGGTTGCGCCCAGACGTTCGGCCAAGGCGATTGAACGGGTATTGCCGGCATCGATATGGCTGATTGGCGCGGTGATGCCCCAGGTGGCGGCGGCGTGTTCGCGCACCTTCTGCGCCGCTTCAAAGGCATAGCCTTTTCCCTCGGCCGCCTCATAAAGGTTCCAGCCCAGTTCCGGCTCGCTCCAGCCTTCGGCCTCAACAATGCCGGTGCCGCCAACGACCGTGCCGGTGGCTTTCTCTTCCAGCATGTAAAAGCCGTAGCCCTTGATCACCCACTGACCGATCATCGAGGTCAATTTGCGCCAGGTGTCCAGACGGCTCAGCGGGCCGCCAATGAACTGCGCACGTTCACTGCCCCAGAAGGCAATCAAGCCTTCCAGATCCCGTTCCTGCGGCTGGCGCAGGATCAGACGCTCGGTTTCGAGCGCTGGGATGGGCAGATCAAAGCTCATGCATAGCTCTCCATGCCGCCGTCGGCGATATCTGCCGGGGCCATGTGGCGCCAGATTTCCACGTCACCAAAACGGACATGGTTGAAGACACCATCCTGTTTGGCACCCATCCGCTGCGCCACTTTGCGTGAGGCATGGTTTTCCGGGGCGACCAGCGAAATCGCGGTCTGCCAGCCCAGAACGTCATAGGCATAGCTGCGGGCGGCCAGCGCCGCCTCGGTTGCGTAGCCTTTGCCGCCAAAGCCATCAAACAGGTCCCAGCCAATTTCAGCCTCGGGCCAGCCTTCGGGGTTCCACAGGCCAACCATGCCACAGGGCGTGCCGGTTTCTTTTTCCACCAGGGTCCAGCGGCCATAGCCCATCAGGTTCCAGTGGCCGGCTTCCAGCGCAAGGTGACGCCAGACCTGATCCGGGGCCATCTGGCCGCCGACGTAGCGGGCGCGTTCGGAATCGTAGAAGGCGCAGAGCGGCTCAAAATCCTCAATTGACGGGGCGCGCAGGATCAGGCGTTCGGTTTCCAGGGTGGGAATGGTCACATTCATGACAGCGGACCTTTCGAAACAACGGGGGCATGACGCCAGATCTGGGTGTCGGCGTCGCTGGCGGCCACATCCAAATGGGCGCCCAGACGTTCAGCCAGACGGGCCGAGCGGGTGTTGGCAGGATCAACGCAGCTGACCAGCACCGGCAGTTGCAGATCGCGCAGGGCAAAATCACGCGCGGCAGCAGCGGCTTCGGTGGCATAGCCCTGACCTTCGCCCGCTTCGGTGAACAGGTAGCCCAGTTCCGGCTCCTGATCGCTATATTCCATGCCGACCAGCACAAAGCCCAACAGCGCCTCATCCGAACGCCGTTCCACCGCCCAAAGGCCGGTGCCGCGCAGCAGCCAGCCCGCCACATACTGTGAGAAGTCCAAGAGCGCCGCTTCGCGGTCAAACGGGCCGTCCAGACCTTCGGCACGGTCGCCCATCAGGATCTCGGCATAGGCTGGGAAATCGGCAAGGATTGGCGCGCGCAGGGTCAGCCGTTTGGTGACCAGCTCTGGCACAAGCTGAGAGAAGCGGCCCGCGAGGGTCGCTGCAGGCTCCGAAATCGGGGCCTCCCAGGGATATGCCTGAATGTTGCTCACTTACTTCTTCTTTCCGAAACCAGACAGGCCGCCGGGCAGACCGCCCATGCCACCCAGACCCGGCAGACCGCCGGGCAGGCCTTTGCCGCCGCCCATGGCTTTGGCGGCCGCTTCCAGGGCTTTCGGGTCCAGCTGGCTGGGGTCCATGCCGCCCATCGCGGCCATATCCGCCGGTGAGCCACCTTTGCCCATCAGGCCTTTCATGGCCTGTTTCATCATCTTGCCTTTGCCCATTTTGCCCATCTTCTTCATCATGTCCGCCATCTGACGGTGCATCTTCAGAAGTTTGTTCAGGTCGCTGACCTGCTGGCCGGAACCGGCGGCAATCCGTTTTTTGCGGCTGGCCTGCAGCAGCTGCGGGTTGGCACGCTCTTTCTTGGTCATCGACTGGATCAGGGCAATCTGGCGTTTGATGACGGTGTCATCCATGCCGGCGTCCTGCACCTGCTTGGCCATTTTGCCCATGCCGGGCATCATGCCCATGATGCCTTCCATGCCGCCCATCTTGAGCATCTGTTCCAGCTGCATCTTCAGGTCGTTCATGTTGAACTGACCTTTGGTGAAGCGCTTCATCATCCGCTCGGCCTGTTCGGCCTCGATGGTTTCCTGCGCTTTTTCCACCAGGGCAACGATGTCGCCCATGCCCAGAATACGGCCCGCAATCCGGTCCGGCTCAAAGGTTTCGAGCGCGTCCATCTTTTCGCCAAGGCCGACGTATTTGATCGGCTTGCCGGTCACGGCACGCATCGACAGGGCAGCACCGCCGCGGCCGTCGCCGTCCATACGGGTCAGCACAACGCCGGAGATGCCAATCTTGTTGTCGAACTCCTCGGCCACCTCAACGGCGACCTGACCGGTAAGACCGTCAACCACCAGAAGGGTTTCGCGCGGGCTGACAACGTCACGGACGTCCTCAACCTCTTTCATCAGCACTTCGTCGATCTGCAGACGGCCAGCGGTGTCCAGCATGTAGACGTCATAGCCGCCCATGGTGGCCTGCTGCTTGGCGCGTTTGGCGATATCAACCGGGGTCTGACCCGGCACAATCGGCAGTGTGTCCACACCGATCTGCTGACCCAGAACGGCCAGCTGATCCATCGCCGCCGGACGATAAACGTCAAGCGAGGCCAGGAGCACGCGCTTGCCGTCTTTTTCTTTCAGACGTTTGGCCAGCTTACCGGTGGTGGTGGTTTTACCAGACCCCTGCAGACCGACCATCAGGATCGGGGCAGGCGGGTTGTCGACCTTCAGCGCACCTGGATCGCCTTCGCCGCGCAGCACATCGATCAGCGCGTCATGCACGATCTTCACAACCTGCTGGCCGGGGGTCACCGATTTGGTCACGGCCTGACCGGTTGCCTGTTCCTGCACCTTCTTGACGAAGTCACGGGCCACCGGCAGCGAAACATCCGCTTCCAGCAGGGCCACACGCACTTCGCGCAGGGCGGATTTAACGTCCTCTTCGGACAGCGCGCCCTGTTTTGTCAGACGATCAAAGACACCGCCAAGGCGTTCAGATAGATTTTCAAACATTGGCGCCGCTCCTAACTTCAGCACATTTCCGATGTCCTACAGGTAGGTAGAACAGCCCCATAAGCCAATGTCCCCCGTGGGCGAAACTCGCTGACGGGGGGCGATCCTTGCAAAGGCGAAGGACCGGAAGACAATTGGGGCTTCCGGATGTTGGGTTGGGCGATACGCCGATTGCAGGGCAGAGTCAAGCGCCGTAGGGGTTTGACCTGCTTTTGGTGGTCGAAGCCTGCGCGCTCAGCGGGCCGCCATGCGTTGGTTTAGCCGCCACAGCCCCCAGGCCAGCGGAATCGCGGCCAGACCACCAATGACATAGGCCAGTGGCTCATCCGCAAAGGTCTCAAAGAACTGGGTGTAAGCATGGATCGCGGCAAAGGTCATGGCCGTGTTGAACAGCCCGCGGATATTGCGATGGGCCGCCCAGAAAATCATGGCAACCAGCGCAACAGCCCAGAGGATCGAATAGACGTCATCCGAAATGCGGGTGGCCTGATCATAGAATGCATCACGTGCCGCGCGGTAGGCGGCCCACTGGGCGTCATTGTCACTGGCATCTGCAAAGTCAAAGAAGTCCGGGCCCCAGAGGTGCTCGCCAATCACATCTCCCCAAAGCGACCCGACCAGCGCACACATATTGGCCACAACAAAGGCCAGCACCGCCGCAACCCGTGCATGGCGCGCTGAGCGTTCTGCGCTGCGCTGCGCCAGCAGGACACAGCCCGCGATCAACAGACCCATCTGAAGGATCGAAAGCGTCGGCTCGGGTGAGTAGAACACATAGATCGCGTGGAAATAACCAGATCCGGTGTCCAGCGCCTGGGCAAAGGGCACGATGGCAATGGCGGTGATCAGCCGTATGTCAGTGTACCACCCCGCCAGCGCCAGCAGCACCGCCGCATAAAGGAAAAACAGCGCTTTGATCCCGCCGAACAGATCGGCCTGTTCCAGCAAGAGGGCGAAGCCCCCGATATGCAGGGCAACCCCGGTCAGCAGCAGCGCCGTCAGCACAAAGCCCGCCTTTGGCGCGGGTAGCGAGAGGCGCCACGCGCAGAGGCCCGCGATGCCGGCACCAGCAAGGGCAAAGGCCCAGCCGGCGATGTCTTCGGCCTTGTCTATCAGCTCCACCGTGCCGCCGCCGATCAACATGCCGGCCCCGATCAGCGCCGATGCATTGCCAAACATCCGGTAGGTGTCCCCGTCCCGTGACAGCACCCAAAGACCGGCCGCCAGCATCAGGCCGCCCAGCACCGCTACGGCAAAGGCATCGGCCAGCCAGAAAATGAACCCCCCGGTGGCCGCCAGAATGCCGAAACACAGCACCGCGTTGACGGCCATGGTCACCATGGCATCGCGGGCGCGGGCCTCAATCTCGCGGGCTTGGTCGGGGGTGATGATCTGGTCAGCAACCAGTTGTTTGGTGTCAGCAACGGCGAACATGATGAAATCCAATGTGTAAAAGCACCCATCACAGGGCACGGCGCCAGCATAGGCGCGCCAGACTGGATTTCAAAATGATTGGTTGATTCTTAGGCAGTCAGCCTGAAACGGTGATCCCGATTTTGCCGACATGGGCCTTTTTCAGGAAGGCTTCCTGCGCGGCCTTCAGCTCCGCCAGCGGGTAGGTCATCGCCACGGTCGGCTTGACCTCCCCTTGTTCGATATAGCGCACTAGATCGCTGAAAACGCTGTCGGCCTGCTGGGTGCAGCCAAAGATTGTCAGGTCGTTGAGGTAAAGCGTGCGCAGGTCCAGATCCACAATTGGCCCGGCAATGGCACCGGACACGGCATACCGCCCGCCGGGGCGCAGCGCGTCCAGCAGGCGCGGCCAGCTGTTGCCCCCCACCAGATCCAAAACCACGTCAAAGCTGTTCTCTGCCAAAGCCGCGTCGCGGTTCAGCGTTTCATCCGCGCCGAGATCGCGCAGCGCCTCAGCCTTACTGGCGCTGGTCACAGCGGTCACATGAGCGCCGCGCCGTTTCGCCAGTTGGATTGCCGCCGAACCCACGCCGCCTGAAGCCCCGGTGATCAGCACCCGCTCGGCACCAAGGCCCGCGCGTTGGATCATCCCCTCGGCCGTGGAGAAGGCGCAGGGAAAACTGGCCAGCTCTACATCGCTGAGGAGGGAGGTGATCCGCAGCGCATCATGGCTGCTGATGGTGGTATATTCGGCAAACCCTCCGTCGCGTTCGGACCCAAAGGTGATCAGCGGCAGATCAGGGTCATTGGGGCCGGGCCGGTGCATGGCGCGGATCAACACGCGTTCGCCCACCCGCGCCTCCGACACCTCAGCGCCGACCGCCACGATGCGGCCGCAGCAGTCTGCCCCTTGGATACGGGGGAACTGCAATGCGCCGGACCAGCCCCCATCGGCATCGGCGGCTGCGCCGAACCCATCGGTGCCAGAGGCCGTGTCGCCCTCAACCGATTTGGAATACCAGCCGATGCGGGTGTTGATATCTGTGTTGTTCACCGCCGCGGCGCCCACCTGCACCAGCACCTCATCCGGGCGGGGCTGCGGCACCGGCATATCCTCGCGCCACGCCAGACAATCCATCCCCCCATGCGCGGTGAGAACCATGGCTTTCATCGTTTTGGGCAGGGACATTGCGGCCTCCGGTCTAATGGGTGTCTGCTCGGGTAGAGTGATCACTTTACATTTGCATGAGTAGAGTGTTCATTCTACATCTGTCAATATGTCAGAGACAGCCCACAGAACTGCACAGAAAATCGCTGCCGGATTAGAGCAGGCTTTTGCAAAACATGGTTTTGCCGAACCGAATGTCGAAGTTTTGCGCGATGCGGCGGGGGTTAGCCTGCGCACGCTTTACAAATACATGCCGTCCCGGTCGGACATGGTTCTCGCCGCGTTGGAGCATCGTCATCAACGGTATCTGAGTCACATGTTTTCAGCCTTGCCTGAAGGCGCGGGAGCTGGGGCCAAAGGCCCCACAGTGTTTGCCGAACTGTTGCGGCGCATCGGTGAATGGATGGTTGAGGAGGCTGCACATGGCTGCCTGTTCCACGCCGCGGTTGCTGCGGCGCCGACGGATCAGGCCCTTCAAAGCCTCTTGCAGCGACACAAGGCCGAGGTCGCGGATAAAGCGGCCCGCGCCGTTGGGCTGCCCGATCAAAGCGCCGCCCTATTGATGATCTTTGAAGGGGTCACGCAATGCTGGCCTTTGCAGGGGCAGGATGCCTTGCACACGGCCCAAGCGCTGGGCCGGGGGCTGTTCGCGGCTGAACTGGCTTAAGCCTCTGCCGGTATGGTGGGCGTTGTTCCGGCGACGCCCAAACGCCCATCTGGCCGCGTGATCCCAATGCAAAAAGCCCCCGACGCGAAGGTCAGGGGCTTTGATCGCCGGGGAGTGACGCGCGGGGATCAGGCCGCCAGTTCCGCGATATGTTCGTTGGCCGCTTTCAGCGAGGCCTCGGCATCGATGGCGCCTTTGTCTGCGACGACGAACTGAACATCGGTGATGCCGATAAAGCCCAGCACATGGCGCAGGTAGCCCGAGGCAAAGTCATAATCTGAGCCAAAGGCGGTGCCGCCCGAGGTATAGGCGATGATCGCACGGGTGTTTTTGATCAGGCCTTCGGGGCCGTTTTCCGAATAGCTGAAGGTGACGCCAGCGCGGGCAACGTGGTCAATCCAGGCTTTCAACTGGCTTGGTGCGGAGAAGTTGTAGACGGGCAGGCCAATCACAACGGTGTCAGCCTCTTTCAACTCGGCAACCAGCGTGTCTGCCAGGTCGGCCGCGTCGTTCTGGTCTGCGGTGCGGGCATCTGCAGGGGTGTTCACGGCTGCCAGCCAGGCGCCGTCAATCTGGCCCAGATCGGTGGCCGCCAGATCGCGGTAGGTCACTTCTGTGTCAGCGTGGCTGGATTGCAGCTTTTCGACGATGGCGCGGGTCAGCCCTTTGGAGACCGAATTGTCTGCAGTGATGGCCGAGTCGATGTGGAGAACTTTATGGGTCATTGTCTTATTCCTCAGAGCGGTGGGTTGGTGCTGTGGACTGTCTGTCAAGCAATTTAGCCCTTGCACATTCGAACACAATTTGCGTTATTCGACATGAAGTGTGATAATTTGCACATATGGGCGAACCGGGCCGCAGACGGCCGTTCGCCGATCATTGAGCATGAGGGCAGGTGATATGGACAACTGGGATGAGGTGCGGACCGCCTATCAGGTGGCCAGAATGGGAACCGTCAGCGGGGCCGCAGAAATCCTGGGCGTGCACCACGCCACGGTGATCCGTCACATCGACGCGCTTGAGGGGCGGTTGGGCGTCAAACTGTTCCAGCGTCATGCGCGTGGCTACACCCCAACCGAGGCTGGCACCGATCTGATGCGGGTGGCCCAGACCACCGACGAACAACTCAGCCAGCTGGCTAGCCGGGTCAAAGGGCAGGGCAATGATGTCTCAGGTGAGTTGGTGATCACCTCGCTTGCGGGCCTCTCTGGCCTGTTGATGCCGGCGCTGGCGGATTTTCAGGAAAAATACCCCGAGGTTATTCTGCGCTTCCTGACCGGGGACCGGCTGTTCCGCCTGGAATATGGTGAGGCGCATGTGGCGATCCGTGCAGGGCGCGCGCCAGAAGAGCCTGACAATGTTGTGCAGCCGCTGATGTCGCAGGGCTCCAGCCTGTATGCCTCCAAGGAGTATCTGGAAAAATACGGCATGCCCCAGTCGGAGGCGGATTTTGCCAATCACCGCTTTGTCTGCTCGGACGATCGCAACAGCCGCGCCCCGTTCAATCGCTGGATCTGGGAAAACATCCCGGAAGAAAACATCGTCTTCCGCTCCTCGGATCCGCGTGCAGTGGGCATGGCAATGCAGGCGGGCATTGGCATTGGCTACGCCACCAAATGGAGCGCCGAGCAAAACCCCGAGTTGGAAAAGATCTGCGCCCATAAAGAAGAATGGCCGTCGCCCCTGTGGCTGGTGACCCACGTGGATCTGCACCGCACCACCAAAGTGCAGGCCTTCCTGAGCCATATTAAAGAACACGCCAAAAGCTGGACCTAATCCCAATGCGCCAATCCACGCGCGGCCATCTGGCCATGCTGATCTTCTCGTCGCTTGTGGCAGGGTCGTTTTCGCTTGGCTCACTTGCGGCCAATGAACTGGCCCCGGCCGCGCTGAACGCGGTGCGTTTTGCCATCGCGGCGGCGGTTCTGGGGGCGGTGGCTCTGGCGACCACCGGGTTGCCGCGCCAGATGTGGCAGGCGCCGTGGCGCTATCTGCTGCTGTCGGGGTTCTTTGCCAGCTATTTTATCCTGATGTTTGAAGGGTTGAAGACCGCACCACCTGTCTCTGCCGCAGCGGTCTTTACGCTAACCCCGATCATGAGCGGGCTGGCGGGCTATGTGCTGCTGCGCCAGATCACCACGCGCCACATGGCAACGGCCCTAGTGATCGGTGGGATCGGCGCGCTTTGGGTTATCTTCCGTGCTGATCTGCAGGCACTCCTGGGGTTTGAGGTTGGACGGGGTGAGGTGATCTATTTCATCGGCTGCGCCGCCCATGCGGTCTACACACCCATGGTGCGCAAGTTAAACCGGGGTGAAACGGCGCTGCAGTTTTCCTTTGGCGTGACACTGGCCTGCTGTTTGGTCGCCACGCTCTGGGGTTGGGGCGATATCGTGGCCACGGATTGGTCGGCGCTGCCGGAGATCGTCTGGATCACCATCCTCTATGTGGCGATCTTCGCCTCTGCGGCCACCTTTGTGCTGTTGCAGTTCGCCGCACTGCGCATCCCATCCGCCAAGGTGATGGCCTATACCTATCTGGTGCCCAGCTGGGTGCTGGTCTGGGAGGTGGCGCTGGGCCACGGTGTGCCGCAGGTGTTGGTTCTGGGCGGTGTGGCGCTGACCATCGTGGCGCTGATCATGCTGCTCAAGGACGAAGGCGCTGGTTAGCCGGCTTCCTGTTCGGGCTCCATCGGGTCCTGGCCAGGATCATCTGCCAGTTCCACTTCGAGGAACCGTTCAAAAGCGTCCAGATTGATCGCTTCAAACTGGCCAAACCCCTGCATCCAGACGCTGGCCTCCCGCAGGGCGTCTGGCTCCAGCTTGCACCATTTCACCCGGCCACGCTTTTCTTGGGAGATCAGCCCGGCATTGGCCAGGATCGTCAGGTGTTTGGACACTGCTGCCAGCGACATATCAATCGGTTCGGCCACATCCGTGACCGCCATGTCATCCTCCAGCAGCATCGAAAGGATCTGTCGCCGGGTCGGATCCGCCAAGGCCGCGAAGACCGTGTCCAATGTGGGTTTATCAGCCATAGGCCCTGCCTAGCGGCTGTGTTGGGGGATGGTCAATGGCTGGCACGGCGCCGGGCGCAGGTGCTTGCAAGCCGGCCAGCCTCTGCCTACCGTCCCGCAGTATTCACAACAAAGGATTTTGAAATGCAGATCAGGCTTGCGGGTGAAGATGATGTTTCCGGGTTGAGCACACTTCTGCAGGGGCTTGCCGCTGCCGGTAAACGCACCCTGCCCAGTGATGAAGATTTTGTGCGGCAGCGCTATGTGGCGCATCCCGATAATGTCGCCTGCCATGTTGCGGTGGATCAGGATGGCACTTTGCTGGGGCTGCAGGTGTTGATGCGCGCAGGTGAGGCCAATGATTATGGCGTAACGCCGGGCTGGGGGATCATCGGAACCCATGTTGGTCTGCACGCTGCCAGACGCGGGGTTGGTAAGGCGCTGTTTGCTCAGACCGTGGCTGCCGCAGCGGCGGCCAAACTGCCCAAGATCGACGCCACCATGGGGGCCGAAAATCCCGAAGCGCTGGGGTACTACACCGCAATGGGATTTCAGAGCTATCGCAGCGCACCGGGTACGATCAGCAAGGTCTATGATCTAGGGTCGGCGGCTGGCGCCGAGGCTGGTTCCGAGATCGGCGAGAAATAAAACTCAACCAATTCGTTAAATAACGCAAAACCCCTTGAATTTGCTCTGCGGTCACCGGTGTGCCCGATGCGGCTGCGCAGCAAAACAAAATAAATTGTTTTAAAACAGCATATTAGGTGGGTGCAAATGCCGCATTCAGCGCTGTTGACTCTGACCCCCCAGCCCCTTAGCAAGGCGCCAGTCATCCATAGGGGCTTTGCGCGTGACCGATCCAGAGCAAAAACAGCGACTAGAAGCGCTGGAAGCTAAGATCGAGGCGGCCAAAGAGGCACAGGCACCCAAGCCCCGCGTGGATGAACACTATTCCATGGCAAACCATGCCTGGCGAATGGTGGTCGAATTAGTCTCCGGTCTTGGGATCGGGTTTGGCATAGGATACGGGCTGGACAGCCTGTTCGGGACGATCCCGATCTTCCTTGTCACATTTACATTGTTGGGTCTTGCGGCCGGGATACAGACGATGATCCGAACCGCGCGTGAGATCGAAACGCAGAAATTGGCCGAAGAGGCCGAGAACGACGAGAGGGCATAAACGTGGCAAGCGAAGCACAAGGCGCCAAAGAGGGTGGTCTCGAATTTCACCCGATGGATCAGTTCATCGTTAAGCCGCTGTTCGGTGGTGATGAAATCGCATGGTACACCATCACCAATGTGACCCTGTGGATGGCGCTGGCCGTGATCGGCATCACCGCAATGATGGTGATCGGCACCTCGCGTCGCGCCATGATCCCGTCGCGCAGCCAGTCGATCGGCGAACTGGCCTATGGCTTCATCTACAAGATGGTTGAAGACGTTGCCGGCAAAGATGCGGTGAAGTTCTTCCCCTACATCATGACCCTCTTCATGTTCATCGTCTTCGCCAACTTCCTTGGCCTCTTGCCGATGAGCTTCACCACCACCTCGCATTTCGCTGTGACCATCACCCTGGCCCTCCTGGTGTTTGTCACTGTGACCGTGGTTGGTTTTGTTAAAAACGGCGCTGCCTTCCTTGGCCTGTTCTGGGTCAGCTCGGCTCCGCTGGCGCTGCGTCCGATCCTGGCCGTGATCGAAGTGATTTCCTACTTCGTCCGCCCGGTCAGCCACAGCATTCGTCTGGCAGGCAACGTGATGGCCGGCCACGCAGTTATCAAGGTGTTCGCAGGCTTCGCTGCTCTGGCTGTTGTCAGCCCGCTGTCGATCGTCGCCATCACCGCGATGTACGGTCTTGAGGTCCTGGTGGCCTTCATCCAGGCCTACGTCTTTACCATTCTGACCTGTGTTTATCTGAAAGATGCGCTGCATCCGTCGCACTAAGGTCTTAACTCTCACACCACTTATTCTAACTTCCAATCGTAAGGAGATACACAATGGAAGGTGAACTCGCACACATCGGCGCCGGTCTGGCAGGTCTGGGTACTGGTCTCGCAGCTCTGGGTGTTGGCAACGTTGCTGCTAACTTCCTGGCAGGCGCACTGCGCAACCCGTCGGCAGCAGCGTCGCAGACCGCGACCCTGTTCATCGGCATCGCATTTGCAGAAGCACTGGGCATCTTCTCGTTCCTGGTTGCTCTGCTGCTGATGTTCGCCGTCTAAGCCTTACGGAACACATCCTTACGGCCGGGTGGGTGCAACGCACTCACCCGGTGTAACCAGGAAGTTCCCGAAGGAGGACGTTATGGCGACCAATACCAACGCCGCCGAAGCTGCTTATTCGGTACACCCTATGCCACAGCTGGAACCCTCGTTTTGGGGCAACCAGGTGTTTTGGCTTCTGGTCACGCTGGTCGTGATCTATTTCGTCCTGTCGCGCATCGCGCTGCCGCGCATTGCTGCGGTTCTGGCCGAGCGTCAGGGGACCATCACCAACGACCTCGCCAAAGCTGAAGAGCTGAAAGCGAAAGCGGTTGAAGCGGAAGAGGCTTATAACAAGGCTCTGGCAGACGCCCGTGCCGAAGCACAGCGCATCGCCGCCGAAACCAAGGCCGAAATGCAGGCTGAACTCGATGCAGCGACCGTTAAGGCCGATGCCGAGATCGCCGAAAAACTGGCCGAAAGTGAAAAAGCTATCGCCGAGATCCGTGCGAACGCCCTGGCATCGGTGGAAGCCGTCGCCAAGGATACCGCAGCGGAACTCATCACTGCCCTGGGCGGTGAAGCCGATGACAAAGCCGTCGACGCAGCTGTGGCTGCTCGCATGAAGGGGTAAGAGATATGCGTAAACTTGCAACTCTCGTCGCTCTGACTGCGGCCAGCCCCGCCTTTGCTGCTGGTGGCCCGTTCTTCTCGCTGCGCAACACCGATTTCATCGTGTTGCTGGCATTCCTCTTGTTCGTCGGCATCCTGCTGAAGTTCAAAGTGCCCTCGATGATCGGTGGCCTGCTGGACAAACGCGCTGACGACATCAAGAACGAGCTGGACGAAGCCCGCGCCCTGCGTGAAGAAGCCCAGGCGATCCTGGCCTCTTATGAGCGCAAGTCGAAGGAAACGCAGGAACAGGCAGATCGCATCGTGGCTCAGGCCAAAGAAGATGCAGCCGCCTTTGCTGCGCAGGCCAAAGAAGACCTGCAGAAGTCGATCGAGCGCCGCCTGAGTGCTGCGCAGGATCAGATCGCTTCGGCAGAAGCCTCGGCCGTACGTGACGTGCGCAACGCGGCGATTAATGTGGCTGTTGAAGCTGCCGGCGACATCGTTGCCAAGCAGATGAACGCAACCGCAGCCAACAAGCTGATCGACGCTGCGATCGGCGAAGTGGACGCCAAGCTGCACTAAGCGCTTTGCATCGTGACATTCAAAACACCCCGTAGCCTGGCTGCGGGGTGTTTTGCTTTTGGTCTGTTTGGTTTTGAACAGCGCTGATCAGCGCAGGTGTTTTTCCATAGCCCAGTTGTGCAGCGTGACGCCATTGCGCGCGAATTCACGCCGTTCAAGCACGCCAAATCCCTGTCTTAGAAAGAACCGTTTGGCCGCATCGCTGGCCTCAACCCAGAGCCGGGTGATGCCTTGGCGGCGCGCCTGATCTTCCAGATGATCATCAAGCGCCGCACCGACACCGCTGCCCGCATGCTCGGGATCACGATAGAAACAGTCGATGTGCCCGTCCGGCTGAAGCTCGATAAACCCAGTGGGCTGATCCCCGGCATCAACCGCGACATAGACCAGATGGTCGCCAGCCTGAATACGGTCCAAGTAGCGCTCCGCCGGGGTTGGCCCGGCGCTCCAGGCCTGTCGCTGGTCGGCAGAATATTCACCCTCTGGCGTTGCCTGAACCGCCCGGTGAAAGATTCGGCCAAGCGTTGCGGCATCCTCTTGGCGGAACGGGCGAATCTGCATGGAACCAATCCTGGGGCTGGGCATGGGCAGCGCCTTCCATCCGGCGGCGCTGCCCGATGACACGAATTAGGCCCCGTGGTGGGGACGGGCCGCCGGGTAGACGCCGACGATCTTCAGCTCATTGGTGAAATAGCTCAGCTCATCCAAGGCTAGCTGCACATTGGCGTCATCCGGGTGCCCTTCAATATCCGCATAGAACTGAGTCGCGGTGAAGGAACCGTTCTTCATGTAGCTTTCCAGCTTGGTCATGTTGACGCCATTGGTGGCAAAGCCGCCCATCGCCTTGTACAGCGCCGCGGGAATGTTGCGCACCTCAAAGACGAAAGTGGTGATCATCTCAGCCTCACCCCGCCGTGCGTGGTTTGGTTCACGCGACATGATGACAAAGCGGGTGGTGTTGTGGCCGTGATCTTCGATGTCTTTGGCTAGCACGTTCAGCCCGTAGATCTTGGCCGCCATTTCCGACGCCAAAACCCCAGTGGTGCGCTCATCGGATTTGGCCAGATCGGCGGCAGCGCCGGCACTGTCAGCCGCGGCTTCACCGCGAATCCCGTGTTTTTGCAGGAAGTTAGCTGATTGCGGCAGCAGCACCAGATGGGCCTGCACCTTTTCCAACTCATCCAGCGCAACACCCTGATGCGCCATCAGTGCGATGCGCACCCGCACAAAGGTTTCACCGATGATATGCAGACCGCTTTCCGGCAGCAGACGGTGGATGTCCGCAACCCGACCATAGGTCGAATTCTCAATCGGCAGCATGGCCAGATCCGCGTCGCCATTGCGCACAGCGGCGATCACGTCTTCAAAGGTCCGGCAGGGCAGGGCCTCCATCTCGGGGTAGCAGTTGTGGCAGGCCTCATGCGAGTAGGCGCCCAATTCTCCCTGAAAGGCGATGCGATTGGTCATTGCTGATATTTCCCCGTCAAATAGACCCGTTTAGGGCGTTTGGTCGCGGAAACTATACCTTGCGCAAGGCAAGGGGAAGCGGGTAGATACGCGTCGGAACACTTGTAACAAACGGGCGACCCATGCTTGATACTATGACCCTTACCAAAGCCGTCGGTGCATTCTGTGGTGCGCTGCTGGTTTTCTTGCTTGGCAACTGGGCGGCAGAGGCACTCTATAACACCGAAGTTGGCGGTCATGGTGATCACCACGCACAGGCCTATGTCATCGACACTGGCGCTGATGACAGCCACGGCGGTGAAGAAGAAGAAGGTCCTGACTTCGCGACTCTGTTGGCTGAAGCTGACGTGGCAAAAGGTGCCAAGGTTTTTGGCAAATGTAAGGCCTGCCACAAACTGGACGATGGTGCGAACGGCACCGGTCCGCACCTCTTTCAGATCGTAGACCGTGCGGTGTCTGCGGCCGATGGCTTCTCCTATTCGGGTAAGCTGGTGGCTGTTGCTGACACCTGGACTGTCGATAATCTGAACGGGTTTATTGAAAACCCCAAGAAATTCGCGCCGGGCACCAAAATGTCCTTCTCGGGCCTGAAAAAAGAGACCGACCGCGCCAACCTGATCGCCTATCTGCAGAGCCTGCAGTAAGCCATTGGCGTCCGCCGTCTGACCGGCGGCCTGTTACAGAAAGGACCGTTGCCCAACCGGGCAGCGGTCCTTTTCTTTGTGCGCAGGTCGCGCCTGATCGGCTATCTTGCTAGAATGTAATCACTATTGGGTGAGGCGTGGCTTGATGTAATGGGCGTGCCGATTTAGCTTTAATCAACGAAGAGATGCGAAGAACGCGTTCCAACAGCTGGAGGATCTTTCAATGGCACCATCCAAAATGCGCGCCCAAACGCACGCAATCGTGGCTGAACCTTCTGCTGGGCTTTACTGGCTTGGGGCTGGATTGACTGCCTTGGCGCTGTTCGGTCTGGCAGGGCAGGCGGGGGCTGAGGAAAAGATCATCACCAGCCATGGCTACAATTTCTTTGGTGAATTGGAATATGGCGCTGATTTCGATCACCTGCGCTATGTGAACCCGGAAGCACCCAAAGGCGGTGAGATCTCGATCTGGACGCTGGGCACCTTCGACAGCTTCAACCCCTACACCCGCAAGGGCAATGCCGGTGCCCTGTCCACCATCGGCCATGAGGATGTCCTGACCTCCTACGCCGATGATCCCACAGCTGTTTACTGTTTCCTCTGCACCACGATGGAATATCCGGAAACGATCGATTGGGTGACCTTCAATTTGCGCGAAGATGTGACCATGGCAGACGGTACACCCTGGACCGGCCACGATCTGAAGTTCACCTTTGATATGTTTATGACCGACGGCCTGCCGTCGTTCCGCGCTGCCTTCGGCGCCCTTGTCGAAGAGGTTGAGGTGCTGGACACCTACAAAGTGAAGTTCCACTTCGCCCCTGATAGCCCTGAACGTGATCGCATCGGGTTGGCTGGGGGCATGCCTGCCTTTTCGCAGAAATGGATCGAAGAGAACGGCTATAAGATCGATGAGGCAAACGTCACACCGATCATGGGCTCAGGCCCCTATCAGCTGGACAGCTATGATATTCCCAGCCGCATCATCTACAAACGCAACCCTGACTACTGGGGCAACGATCTGGCGGTGAACAAGGGGCGCAACAACTTTGACAGCATCCGGATCGAATACTTTGGTGACAGCGTTGCCGCCTTTGAGGCCTTTAAGGCTGGCGCTTATACCTTCCGGTCTGAAAACAGCTCCAAAACCTGGGCGACGGGCTATAACTTCCCCGGTATCACCAACGGCTATGTGAACCGGGAAGAGTTGCCCGATGGCTCGCTCGCGCTGATGCAAAGCTATGTGTTCAACCTGCGCCGCGACATCTTTCAGGATCGTCGTGTCCGCGAAGCGGTTGGGCTGATGTTTAACTTCGAATGGTCCAATGAATCGCTGTTCTACGGCCTCTATGACCGCGTCACCAGCTTCTGGGGTAACTCGGATCTGCAGGCGACCGGCGTGCCTTCAGCTGCCGAAGTGGCGCTGTTGCAGCCATTGGTCGATCAGGGGCTGCTTGAGGCATCGATCCTGACCGATGAGGTTGTGATGCCGCCGGTCTCCGGCAGCCGTCAGGTGGATCGCAAGAACCTGCGCAAAGCGTCCAAACTGCTGGATGAGGCCGGCTGGATCGTCGGCGATGACGGCATGCGCCGCAAGGACGGTCAGGTGCTGACGATTGAGTTCCTGGACGATTCGCCAGCCTTTGACCGCATCACGCTGCCCTATGTTGAAAACCTCAAACGTCTGGGCATCGATGCCAGCCTGAACCGTGTAGACCCGGCGCAGGCCAGTGAGCGTGAGCGCAAATACGACTTTGACATGACCACCCACAACGGCCGCATGTCGCTGGAACCCTCAACCGGGTTGAAGCAATGGTTCGGATCTGAGGGCGTCAACGAGAGCTCGCGCAACCTGATGGGGGTTGCCGATCCCGCCGTTGATGAGCTGATCGAAGAGGTTGTGGCGGCCACCAGCAAGGCCGAGTTGAAAACCGCAGTGCACGCTCTGGACCGGGTGCTGCGCGCGAAACTCTTCTGGGTGCCGCAGTGGTTCAAATCGGTGCACACCGTGGCCTATTACGACATGTATGAATACCCGACGCCGCTGCCGGCCTATGCCCGCGGTGAGTTGGATTTCTGGTGGTATAACGCCGAAAAGCATGAGGCGCTCAAAGCCGCTGGCGCGCTGAGGTAACGGGGCGATGGGCGCCTATATCCTCCGACGATTGCTCTTGGTGATCCCGACGCTGATCGGGGTCATGATCATCAACTTTGCCCTGGTGCAGTTTGTGCCCGGTGGCCCGATCGAACAGATCATCGCCCAGACACAGGGCGAAGGAAACGTCTTCGAAAGCTTCGATGGCTCAGGCTCTGAGGTGGCGGGCGGCGATCTGGGCGGTGATGACCGCTATCAGGGCGCCCGCGGCCTGCCGCCTGAATTCATCGCCGAGCTGGAGAAAGAGTTCGGCTTTGACAAGCCGCCGCTGGAACGCTTCCTGTCGATGATGTGGAACTACATCCGCTTTGATTTCGGCGAAAGCTACTTCCGCTCAATCTCGGTGGTGGATCTGGTCATTGAAAAGATGCCGGTGTCGATCACGCTGGGCCTGTGGTCCACCGTCATCGCCTATATCATCTCGATCCCGCTTGGCATCCGCAAGGCGGTCAAGGATGGCTCTCGCTTTGATACATGGACCTCCGGCCTGATCATCGTGGCCTATGCGATCCCGGGCTTCCTCTTTGCGATTCTCTTGCTGGTGCTCTTTGCCGGTGGCTCCTACTGGCAGATCTTCCCGCTCAGGGGGCTGACCTCGGACAATTGGGAACAACTCAGCTGGTTCGGCAAGATCATCGATTACTTCTGGCACATCACCTTGCCGGTTGTGGCCTCCACCATTTCGGCCTTCGCGACACTCACCCTGCTGACCAAAAACAGCTTCCTTGATGAGATCAAGAAACAGTATGTGGTCACCGCGCGCGCCAAGGGCCTCAGTGAATCGCGGGTGCTCTACGGCCATGTCTTCCGCAATGCAATGTTGATCGTCATCGCGGGTTTCCCGGCGGTGTTCATCGGTGTGTTCTTCGGCGGCTCCCTGATTATTGAGACGCTGTTCAGCCTCGATGGTCTGGGCCGTATGGGCTTTGAGGCCGCCGTGGCGCGCGACTACCCGGTGGTCTTTGGCACCCTCTTTGTCTTTGGCCTGATCGGGCTGGTGGTCGGGATCCTTTCCGATTTGATGTACGTGCTGGTCGATCCGCGCATCGACTTTGAAAAGCGGGAGGGATGAGACCATGGCATTTGGGATGACCCTCTCACCGCTGAACCAGCGCCGCTGGTCCAACTTCAAGGCCAACCGCCGCGCCTACTGGTCGCTGATCGTCTTCAGCGTGCTGTTTGTGATCTCGCTCTTTGCCGAGCTGGTCGCGAACGACAAACCCATTCTGGTGAACTACCGCGGCGATTATTTTATCCCGGTCTTCCAGTTCTATCCCGAAACCGCCTTTGGCGGCGATTTCCAGACCGAGGCCGTCTATAGCGACCCTGAGGTCAAATGCCTGATCCGCTCCGGCGGGATGGAGGATTGCTGGGACGACCCGGAAGGGGTGATCGAACAGATCAACGCAGGGGAGTACAGCGCGGAAGGCTGGCAAAAGGGTTGGTCGATCTGGCCGCTGATCCCCTACAGCTACCAGTCCACCGTGGACCGTCCCGGCGCCGCGCCGCTGCCGCCGAATGCGCAGAACTGGCTGGGCACCGATGACACCAAACGCGATGTGCTGGCGCGGGTGATCTATGGCTTCCGCCTGTCGATCCTGTTTGCGCTGATCGTCACCACGCTTTCCAGCATCATCGGCATCATTGCCGGCGCCGTGCAGGGCTATTTCGGTGGCTGGGTCGACCTGATTTTCCAGCGGGTCATTGAGATCTGGAGCGGCACGCCGTCGCTCTATGTGATCATCATCCTTTTTGCGATCATCGGGCGAAGTTTCTGGCTGCTGGTGTTCATCACCGTGCTCTTTGGCTGGATCGGGCTGGTGGGCGTGGTCCGGGCTGAGTTCCTGCGCGCACGTAATCTGGAATATGTCCGCGCCGCCAAGGCATTGGGCGTCTCCAACATCACTATCATGTTCCGCCATATGCTGCCCAACGCCATGGTCGCCACCGTAACTCTTCTGCCCTTCATTGTGACAGGCACGCTGGCAACATTGGCGGGGCTCGACTTCCTTGGTTTTGGTCTGCCGTCCTCGGCCCCGTCGCTGGGGGAGTTGACGCTGCAGGCGAAACAGAACCTGCAGGCCCCGTGGCTGGGCTTCACCGCCTTCTTTGTCTTCGCCATCATGCTGTCGCTCCTCGTGTTCATCTTTGAAGGTGTGCGCGATGCCTTTGATCCAAGGAAAACCTTCCAATGAGCATTCTTGAGGTCAAAGACCTGACCGTCAGCTTCCGTCAGGAAGGCAAGGTCAACAGGGCGGTGAAAGGGGTCTCCTTCACCGTGGACCGCGGTGAAACCGTCGCATTGGTTGGGGAAAGCGGCTCGGGCAAATCGGTGACGGCGATGTCCACTGTTTCGCTGCTGGGTGAAAACGCCGAAGTGGGCGGGTCGGTCACCTATGCGGGCGCCGAAATGATCGGCGCCAGTGAGGCCGAGTTGCAGCGCGTGCGCGGCAATGACATCTCTTTCATCTTTCAGGAGCCGATGACCTCGCTCAACCCGCTGCACACGATTGAAAAACAGCTGAGCGAATCGCTGATGCTGCACCAGGGCATCGCGGCCGATCAGGCCCGGGGACAGGTGCTGGAGCTGCTGGATAAGGTTGGCATCCGGGACGCGGAAAAACGCCTGACCTCCTATCCGCACCAGCTGTCCGGCGGCCAACGCCAACGGGTGATGATCGCCATGGCATTGGCCAACAAACCCGACGTGTTGATCGCGGATGAGCCTACCACAGCCTTGGATGTGACCATCCAGGCGCAGATCCTTGATCTGCTGGTTGAGCTGAAAGAAAGCGAAAACATGGGGCTGCTGTTCATCACCCATGACCTGGGGATCGTGCAGAAACTGGCCGATAAGGTCTGTGTGATGAAAGACGGCGAAATTGTTGAGGCCGGGCCAACCGCCGAGATCTTTGCCAATCCTCAGCATGAATACACCCAAATGCTGCTGTCCGCCCGCGCCGCCGGGGTTCCCACCCCGGTTCCGGAGGGGGCGGAAACCATCCTGACCACCGACAGCCTGCGCATCTGGTTCCCGATCCAGCGCGGTTTCTTCAAGCGCACGGTGGGGCACATCAAGGCGGTGAATGACGCCAGCTTTGCCCTGCGCGCAGGCGAAACGCTGGGGGTTGTGGGGGAGTCGGGATCCGGCAAAACCACATTGGCCCTTGCCGTTATGCGCTTGATCGCCTCAGAGGGCGGGATCAATTTTGAGGGTCGCGATATTCGCAACATCTCAACCAAAGAGTTGCGGGCGCTGCGCAAGGACATGCAGATCGTCTTCCAGGATCCCTTCGGCAGCCTGTCCCCCCGGATGAGCTGCGCCCAGATCATTGCCGAAGGGCTATCGGTTCATGGCGGCGGCAAGGGCGATCAACGCACCAAAGTGGCCGCCGTGATGGAGGAGGTAGGCCTCGACCCCGTCACGATGGACCGCTACCCGCACGAGTTTTCCGGCGGTCAGCGCCAGCGGATCGCCATTGCGCGCGCAATGATCCTGAACCCGCGTCTTGTGGTGCTGGATGAGCCGACTTCGGCCCTGGATATGACCGTGCAGGTCCAGATCGTTGATCTGCTGCGTGACCTGCAGCAGAAACACGGGCTGGCCTATCTGTTCATCAGCCACGACCTGCATGTGGTACAGGCGATGAGCCATAAGATGATTGTGATGCAACATGGCGATGTGGTGGAGGCCGGGCCGGCCGATGCCCTGTTCAACAATCCGCAGACCGATTACGCCAAAACCCTGCTGGCTGCGACGGTCTGAACCGGCAAGGGTTTGAACCGGCAAACGCCCGCCCCAACATTGCTGGGACGGGCGCTGCATGCTTGTGAATAGCAAACAGGCTCAGATTGCTGAGCTATGGCCCGCTTTGGACAGGTCATAGGCGTCAAAGGCGCGTGCAATCATCCGGGTCAGCGGGCGGGCCGCCTCGGGGATGAAAAGATCACCGTTGCGACGGTCCAGCATACCGGGGAAGGCGCTGTCAGCTTGATCCAGCATCCCCTGAAGCTGCGCGGCAGGGACCTCAAAACCTTCCAGCAGCTCAGCACTGTCGACCTTGAAGTCACACATGATCATCTCAATGATCCGGCTGCGTAGTTTGTCCTCGGGCGTGAACCGATGGCCCTTGGCGACCGAGAAACGGCCCTCCCGGATCGCGCCGGTATGGGCACCGGTGGCCGGGGCGTTCTGCGTGTAGCCCTGTGGGAAGCGCGAAATTGAGGAGGCCCCAACCCCGATCAGCACATCCGATGTGTCATCGGTGTAGCCTTGGAAATTCCGCCGCAACCGCCCGGCCTTCTGCGCAATGGTCAGCCCGTCATCCTGCGTCGCAAAGTGGTCAATGCCAATTTCAGCGTAATTGTCCCAGAGGAACAGCTTGCGCGCCGTCTCAAACAGTTCCAGCCGTTCTTCGGGTGTCGGCAGCGCGTCCGAGGGGATCATCTGCTGCCGTTTGGCCATCCAGGGCACATGGGCATAGCCGTAAAGCGCCACGCGGTCCGGTTCCAGCGACAGCAGCTTCTGCACGCTTTCGGTGATCCGTTCCTGGCTCTGATGCGGCAGGCCAAACAGGATATCAGCGTTCAGGCTGTAGACACCGTGGCTGCGGATCGCCTCGACCGCGTCGCGGGTGATGTCATAGCCCTGAATACGGCCGATGGTTTTCTGGATTTCGTCGTCAAAATCCTGCACCCCGATTGAGGCACGGTTCATCCCCGCCGCGGCCAAGACCTTGAGCCGCGCGTCGTCGATCTCATTCGGGTCAATCTCAACCGAAAACTCAGCATTGGGCGCAAAAGGCGCAACATCAGCAATGGCGCCCGCCAGCTCATTCATCATCTCAGGTGACAGCAGCGTCGGCGTGCCACCGCCCCAGTGCAGCCGCGACAGGCTGATGCCTTCGGGCAGCTGACGCTTCAGCATCTTCAGCTCAGCCTTCAGCACCTCAAGGTAGGCGGCCACGGGCGACTCACTCTGCGTGCCCTGGGTGCGGCAGGCACAGAACCAGCACAACCGGCGGCAAAATGGCACATGCACATAGAGCGAAATGCTGGAGCCGGGCGCTAAGGCGCTGATCCAGCTAGCATAATCGCTCCCGTTCACTTCCGTCGAGAAGTGCGGGGCAGTGGGATATGAGGTGTAACGCGGGACTTTCGCGTCAAACAGTCCCAGTTTGGCAAGTTGCGTTTTCGTTTCCATGGGCCTAGCGTTTAAGAGAACGGCGTCAAAGCCTCTTTGACCCAGATCAAGCGCGAACGGATAGATGCTGAAAGAGATTCCCCTCCCCAGCCTTCATGATTGCTCGGACTGCCCGATTCGGCATCGGGCGGTCTGTGCCAGGTGTGATGCCGACGAATTGGAACACCTGGATAAGATCAAATATTACCGCAGCTTCGAGGCGGGCCAGACCGTTGTCTGGTCAGGGGATCCGATGGATTTCGTCGGCTCGGTTGTCTCGGGCATCGCGACCCTGACCCAAACGATGGAAGACGGCCGTACTCAGATGGTCGGCCTGTTGCTGCCCAGCGATTTTGTTGGGCGCCCGGGCCGTGATGGTTCGGCCTATGACGTGGTCGCAACCACTGATTTGGTGATGTGCTGCTTCCGTAAAAAACCGTTTGAAAAGATGATGTTGGAAACACCCCACATCGCGCAGCGGTTGCTGGAGATGACGCTGGATGAACTGGACGCAGCGCGCGAATGGATGCTGGTCCTGGGCCGCAAAACTGCACGCGAGAAAATCGCCAGCCTCTTGTCGATCATCGCCCGGCGTGACGCCACGCTGCACCTGCGCCCGGCGCAGGGCAAGGTGGTGTTTGACTTGCCGCTAACCCGCGAAGCGATGGCGGATTATCTGGGTCTGACGCTGGAAACGGTCAGCCGCCAGATCTCGGCGCTGAAGCGTGACGGGGTGATCCAGCTGGAAGGCAAACGCCATGTGACCGTGCCGGATCTCGACCGGTTGATGGATGAGGCAGGGGATGATTCTGACGGTGGCGTTTTCGCCTGATCCGCGCCTAAGTCTCCAAATGCACATATGAAAAATGGCGGGGTAAGCCCCGCCATTTTCGTTTTCCGAAACCTTTTAATGCGCCATGAAGACTGGCAACGGTGACAGCTCCAGCATATCCCGTGTGGCCCCGCCAAGGATCGCTTCGCGGAACCGCGAATGGCCATAGGCCCCCATCACCACCAGATCGCAGTTGATGTCGCCCGCATGGCGCAGGATCACGTCAGAGACCCGCGGCAGGGTTTTCGACAGCACGTCGATTTCGGTTTTGACGTCGTGACGGGCCAGAAACTGGGACAGCATGCCACCGGGATCGGACCGGCTGGGCCCATGGGCCGGCGGGTCCACCACCACCACACAGACGCGTTCCGCCTGTTTCAGGATCGGCAGGGCCGCCCGCACCGTGCGCAGCGCCTCGGGGCTTTCGTTCCAGGCAACCAGAACGGTTTTCGGGGTTGGCAGGGCGGGCACGCCTTCTGGCATCACCAGAACCGGCACGCCGCCATCAAACAGCGCCGCCTCAACAACCGCTTCCAGCTCCACCCCCAGCCCTTCGCCATAGGGTTTGGCCAGAACAGCCAGATCACTGAACCGGGCATGTAGCCCGACATGCCGGCCAATGTCGGCCAGTTGCGAAACGCCGCTTTCAACACCCCAGCGCACATCCTGCAGGCCCAGATATTTATCGGCGCTGTCTTCAAGAGACTTGGCCTCTTCATGGGCGCGCGTTAGGGTTTCTTGTACGACCAAAGCGTTTGTGCCGGCGTAGTGGTACCCCGTTTGGGTGCGATCTACGCCAAGCGCAAGCACCTCAATATGTGCGTCATATTTTCGCGCAATTGCGGTGGTTTGGTCTAGAAGACCGGGGATTTGTGCCGGATCTGTCAGCACAGAAAATAGTGTTTTAAAGGCCATTTCCGAGTTCCTCCTGAGCAGACTGGCTGAAATTGAATTTAACGCCCCACCCGACGTGTGACTATGACACGTGTCAATTTCGCACTCTCTTGTGTCAGAGCCCCGTGAGAACGGAGGATTTTGATGCAGATCAAGGCGGTGACATGCCCAGGGCCGCATTAAACCGCCAGTCTGGAACCGCCCGTACGCAAAACGAATCGTGCGGGTTCAGAGACGAAGGGACGCAAAATGGTTAACTACATCAAGCTGATCGCGCTTGGTCTCGCAACGCTCGGTGCGTTGATCGCGGCCAACTACTGTCGGGACTTGGCCTACTCGGTGAACATGCTGATCGCAGCTTTGTTCGCGGTCGTGGCTTTTATTTTCATTCTACGTCGCACGGATGAGCCGACAGGCCCTGACGTGTCAGGCGAATACATGGACGGCGTGGTCCGCTACGGCGTGATCGCCACAGCTTTCTGGGGAGTGGTGGGCTTCCTGGTGGGTGTGGTCATCGCTTTCCAGCTGGCATTCCCGGCACTTAACTTGGATTTCATGCAGGGCTTCACCAACTTTGGTCGCCTGCGCCCGCTGCACACCTCAGCGGTGATTTTTGCCTTTGGCGGTAACGCGCTGCTGGCCACCTCGTTCTACATCGTGCAACGCACCTCGGCCGCGCGGCTGTGGGGCGGCAATCTGGCGTGGTTCGTGTTCTGGGGCTATCAGCTGTTCATCCTGATGGCGGCAACCGGCTACCTGCTGGGCGCGACCAACGCCAAGGAATACGCTGAACCGGAATGGCATATCGACCTGTGGCTGACCATTGTCTGGGTTTGCTACCTCTTGGTCTTCGCCGGTACGATCATGAAACGGAAAGAGCCGCACATCTACGTGGCCAACTGGTTCTTCCTGGCCTTCATCATCACCGTGGCCATGCTGCATATCGTCAACAACCTGGCGATCCCGGTCTCGATCTTCGGCTCCAAATCGGTGCAGGTCTTTGCCGGTGTGCAGGATGCGATGGTGCAGTGGTGGTACGGCCACAACGCTGTGGGCTTCTTCCTGACCGCGGGCTTCCTGGGCATGATGTACTACTTCGTGCCGAAACAGGCGGAACGTCCGGTCTATTCCTACAAACTGTCGATCATCCACTTCTGGGCGCTGATCTTCCTGTATATCTGGGCCGGTCCGCACCACCTGCACTACACCGCACTGCCGGATTGGGCGTCGACCCTTGGCATGGTGTTCTCGATCGTGCTGTGGATGCCCAGCTGGGGTGGCATGATCAACGGTCTGATGACGCTGTCTGGCGCCTGGGACAAGCTGCGCACCGATCCGGTTCTGCGGATGATGGTGATCTCGCTTGGCTTCTACGGCATGTCGACCTTCGAAGGTCCGATGATGTCGATCCGCGCTGTGAACTCGCTCAGCCACTACACCGACTGGACCATTGGTCACGTGCACTCCGGTGCGCTGGGGTGGAACGGTATGATCACCTTTGGTGCGCTCTACTTCCTGATGCCCAAGCTGTGGAACAAAGAGCGTCTCTATAGCCTGAGCCTTGTGTCCTGGCACTTCTGGCTCGCCACCATCGGCATCATTCTCTACGCCGCGTCGATGTGGGTGACCGGCATTATGGAAGGCCTGATGTGGCGTGAAGTGGATGCCAACGGTTTCCTGGTGAACTCGTTCGCCGACACCGTAAGCGCCAAGTTCCCAATGTATGTGGTCCGCGGACTGGGCGGGGTTCTGTTCCTCGCGGGTTCCCTGGTCATGTGCTACAACCTCTGGATGACTGCAAAACGTGCCCCGGCCTCTGAGGCCCAAGGCGCCGCCGCAGTTCCGGCTGAATAAGGAGGGCCGGACAGATGGCAATTCTAGACAAACACGCGATCCTCGAGAAAAACGTCACCCTTCTGGCAATCTTTGCCTTCCTGGTGGTGACCATCGGCGGCATCGTTCAAATCGCACCACTGTTCTGGCTGGAAAACACGATTGAGGATGTAGAGGGCATGCGCCCCTACACCCCACTCGAACTGGCCGGCCGTGACATCTACATGCGCGAAGGCTGCTACGTCTGCCACAGTCAGATGATCCGCCCGATGCGTGACGAAGTGGAACGCTATGGTCCGTACTCACTGGCGGCGGAATCGAAATACGACCACCCGCACCAGTGGGGGTCCAAGCGGACCGGTCCGGATCTGGCCCGTGTTGGTGGTCGCTACTCGGATGAGTGGCAGGCAGACCACCTGCGCGATCCGCAGTCGGTGGTGCCGGAATCGGTGATGCCCAAATACGGCTTCCTGGAGAAGACCCGGATTGACGGCAAATACATCGATGAGCTGCTGAACGCACATCGCATCGTGGGCGTGCCCTACACCGATGACATGATCGCAAATGCGCAGGCAGACTTTGCCGCGCAGGCCGATCCTGACAGCGACTATGACGGTCTGCTGGAACGCTACGGCGAAGACTCGGTTCAGGTGCGCAACTTCGACGGTCAGCCTGAACTGACCGAAGCGGATGCGATGATCGCTTACCTGCAGATGCTGGGGACCTTGGTTGATTTCTCAACCTTCACCCCGGACGCAAGCCGCTAAAGGAGGGCGCGAATATGGAAACCTATTCCCTGCTCAGAGAGTTCGCGGACAGCTGGATGTTGCTGGCACTGTTTACGTTCTTCATGGGGGTCATCGTGTTTGTGATGCGCCCCGGAAGCACCAAGACCTACGACAAAGTCGCTGACATTCCCTTCCGGCACGAAGACAAGCCCGCCGCCAAAAGCAGCGACGCCAAGGAGGCGTGAAACATGGCTAAAAAACCTACGCAAAATAACGACGTCGGCACCACAGGCCATTCCTGGGACGGCATCGAAGAGCTGAACACCCCATTGCCGCGCTGGTGGCTGTGGACCTTCTACGCCACCATCGTTTGGGGCCTCTACTATGTGGCCGCCTATCCAGCCTGGCCGCTGATCAACGGCGCCACCCAGGGCTTCCTCGGCTTCTCAACCCGCGCCGAAGTTGCGGCTGACATTGCGGAATTTGAGGCCAAACAGGCCCCAATGAACGACAAGCTGGCCTCGGTTGAGCTGACCGCGATTGCCGATGATGCAGAGCTGCTGGGCTATGCAAACTCGGCCGGTGCGGCGGTGTTCAAAACCTGGTGTGCCCAGTGTCACGGTTCCGGTGCAGCGGGGGCCGTTGGCTACCCGAACCTGGTGGATGACGATTGGCTTTGGGGTGGCGATATCGAATCGATCCACACCACCATCACTGTCGGCGTCCGTCAGCCCACCGACGAAGACTATCTTCGCCAGTCGGAAATGCCCGCTTTTGGCCGCGATGAGCTGCTGGAGGACGGTCAGATCGATGAAGTGGTCAATTTCGTGATGTCGCTTTCGGGTGACGCACAGGATGCCACCCTCGTTGAGGCCGGTGCCGTGGTTTACGAAGAAAACTGCGCCGCCTGCCACGGTGACGAAGGAAAAGGTGACATAGATCAAGGCGCGCCGAATCTGGCTGATGCAATCTGGCTCTATGGTGACAGTTACGATGCCATCCGCGAGTCGGTCTATTACGCCCGTTACGGCGCAATGCCGGCCTGGAACACCCGCCTGTCTGAGGCGGAGATCCGCGCGGTATCCACCTTTGTCCACACCCGTGGTGGTGGTCAGTAACACCTGAGATACCCCGGGGCGTTTCCCGACGCCCTAGGGGCTGGCACCGGCCCTTCCGTCCTGTTCGCGCGTTTCCTGGAAGGCCGGTGCCGCTTATTTGGTAACAAGTGTTGCGATCCTTTAAAAAGACAAGAGGTCTCGGCGTTCTGCCGGGACCTCTTGTTAGTTTTGCCCTCCGGGGAGTCGTAGGGCAGGGATCACAGTTGGTGGATCTTGACCATGCCGCGGGCGCTGTCTAAAGGCGCAGCAGGACTGGCGGGGTACGCGCAGTTTCGGTTTCTCATCTGCCCGGGGCTCTTGGACAGGCTGGTCCTGCCGGGTTGCAGTCAGAAAGCTATGTGCAAAAATATTCAACATGACCTTGTCTCCATCACGGGGTTTCTTTTGTCTTTTTGCGCTTTATTGTTGGTCATGACGACTCTGGTCTGATTTTGGATATGTAAGTTGAGGTTACAGATGAATTGGCGTTCCCTGCCGCCCCTGACAGCACTGCGTGCCTTTCTGGCGTTTCATGAGGCGGGCAATATGGCGGCGGCCGGGCAGTCGCTAAACGTCAGCCACGCGGCAATTTCACAGCAAATCAAATCGCTTGAGGCGCATTTGGGCGTGACCCTGCTGGACCGCCGCGCCCGCAAAACCTCTCTGACCGAAGAGGGGCTGCAGCTGGCTCAGGCAATTGAACGCGGCTTTGGTGAGATGCTGCGTGTGGTTGAGGTGCTGACCGGGGGGGAGGCCGCGCGCCCGGTGCAGATCTCCGTCACCCCGTCCTTTGCCGCAAACTGGCTGATGCCCCGTTTGGCTGACTTCCGCACCAAACACCCTGAGGTCTCGCTGATGATCGATCCTAGCGCTGAGGTGAAACAGCTGGAACCCGGCGGCATCGATGTGGCGATTCGCCATGGTGATGGGCATTGGCCGGGGCTGGACGTGAAACTGATCGTGGCAGCGCCGATTGTTTTGGTCGCCGCGCCGCATCTGGTGCCCAAGAAAAACGATCTGCGGCCTGAGGATCTGCTGGAACTGCCCTGGCTACAGGAACTGGGCACCCATGAATGCAGCAGTTGGCTGCGCAAACAGGGGGTCAGCAGCGATCCCGCCTTTGGCATTTCCTCTATGCCCGGTAACCTGATGCTGGAAGCGCTGCGCCTGGGTCAGGGGATCGGCGTTGCCGCTCGTCCCTTGATCGCCCCTGATATTCAGGCGGGTCGGCTGCAGGTGATCTTCGAGGAGCCCGAAGGCACAGGCTATTACATGGTCACGCGCCCGGGTGTGCAACGCAAACCGCTGAAAACATTCGCCCGCTGGATGGTGCGACAAAGCGGCCAATAGATGAATTGAAGATGTGAGTTTGATTCAGGTCAAAGTCACCTTAGGTGCAACCCTGTGAGAAGGGATCAAATTTCATAGCCAACGGAGTGAGTCCGTGTCGCAAAGCCAGCCAGATGCCCCGCAAAACCTATATGCCGCCCGTGAGCCCGTTTTTCCGCGCCGCGTGAGCGGGAAGTTCCGCAATATGAAGTGGGTGATCATGGCGGTCACGCTGGGCATCTACTACTTAACCCCATGGATTCGCTGGGATCGCGGCGCGAACCTGCCGGATCAGGCTGTGCTGGTGGATCTGGCGAACCGCCGATTCTATTTCTTCTGGATCGAAATCTGGCCGCATGAGTTCTACTTCGTTGCCGGGCTATTGGTGATGGCCGGCTTGGGGTTGTTCCTCTTTACCTCCGCGCTGGGGCGGGTCTGGTGCGGCTATGCCTGCCCGCAAACCGTCTGGACCGATCTCTTTATTCTGGTCGAACGCTGGATTGAGGGGGACCGAAACGCCCGCCTGCGTCTGCACCGGCAGAAAAAGTGGGACGCTAAAAAGCTGCGGCTGCGGCTGACGAAATTTGTGCTGTGGTTTCTGATCGCTTTGGCGACCGGGGGCGCTTGGGTCTTTTATTTCACCGATGCGCCGCAGCTGGCGGTGGATCTGGTGACGATGAATGCCCATCCGATTGCCTATTCCACCATGCTGATTCTGACCGCAACCACCTTCTTCTTTGGTGGCATCGCGCGCGAACAGATCTGTATCTACGCTTGCCCCTGGCCCCGTATTCAGGCGGCGATGATGGATGAGGACACGCTGACCATCGGCTACCGCCATTGGCGCGGTGAACCCCGGGGCAAGCTGAAACCGCATAAGAAAAAGAAACCCGCCGCCGCGGCTGCGACCAGTGATGCCCCCGTCATCGCTGAGGTGGAGGCGCCCAAAGGCGACTGTATTGACTGTATGGCCTGCGTGAACGTCTGCCCGATGGGGATCGACATCCGAGATGGTCAGCAGATGGAATGCATCACCTGCGGCCTCTGCATCGATGCCTGCGATGATGTGATGGCCAAGATCGGCAAGCCCCGCGGCTTAATCGACTATCTGGCGCTGACCGATGAAACCGCCGAACAGGCCGGGAAAGAACCGAAATCGGTGTGGAAACATATCTTCCGCCCGCGCACCATCCTCTACACCACGCTGTGGTCACTGGTGGGGATTGCGCTGGTGGTGGCGTTGTTCATCCGTGCTGACATCGAACTGACGGTCGCCCCGGTGCGTAACCCGGTTTACGTGACCCTCTCGGATGGCTCGATCCGCAACACCTATGATGTGCGCCTGCGCAACAAAAACGGTGATGACCGACCCTTCAAGATCTCGATCAAAGGGCACCCGACGCTGCGCCTGCAGCTGGAAGGCACCCCTTATGATACGGTGGACGTGCCAGCCGACACCATGAGCCTGCAACGGGTCTATGTGGTGGCCCCCAAAGGGTCAGAGCCAGCGCTGAGCGAACGCGTGGATCTGCGGATCTGGGTTGAGGATATCAGCAACGGCGATCGCGCTTACAAAGACACACTCTTTAACGGAAAAGGAAACTGACATGGCCAAGGAACTGACCGGCAAACATGTCTTGCTCATTTTTGTCGTCGCCTTCGGGACCATCATTGCGGTGAACCTGACACTTGCCTTCAACGCCGTCAGCACGTTTCCCGGCCTTGAGGTGAAAAACAGCTACGTGGCATCGCAGCACTTTGATGAACGCAAAGCCGCGCAAGAGGCGCTGGGATGGACTGTCGCCGGCACGCATGAGGCGGGTCTGCTGCGCCTGACCATCACAGGTGCGGATGGGGCCCCGGTTGAGGTGGCTGAACTGCAGGCAACGCTGGGCCGGGCCACCCATGTGGCCGATGATCTGGAGCCGAACCTTGTGTTTGATGGCACCGCATATGTCGCCAGATTGGACATCGATGATGGCAACTGGAACATTCGCATGAAGGCCAAAGCGCAGGACGGCACCGAATTTGTGCAGCGCGTTATTCTGGATGTGATCAGGTAAACCAATGACCGAAGCCCTCCGCCCTCAAGTGGCCGCTTGCCCGGCCTGTGTTGCTGCCCCCTCCGCCGAGGCGATTGCCGCCAGCGCCGCCCCGAAAGAGGCGCGATTGGCCCTTTCGGTGCCTGCCGTGCATTGTGCGGCCTGTATCTCCACGGTGGAGAAAGCATTGGCAGCGGTGCCGGGGGTGCATTCGGCGCGGGTCAACCTGACCCTCAAACGGGCTTTGGTGGAGGCTGATCCCGAGGTGGACGCCACCCCGCTGATCACCGCGCTGGAGGGTGTGGGCTATGAAGCGCATGAGCTGGACGCCGGCGCGCTGAGCGCAACCGAAACCGACAAGGCCGGGCGGGAACTGCTGATGCGCCTTGCGGTGGCGGGCTTTGCCTCGATGAATGTGATGCTGCTGTCGGTTTCGGTCTGGTCGGGGGCAGAGGATGCAACCCGCGATCTGTTCCACTGGATCTCAGCCGCGATTGCCTTGCCGACCATCGTCTTTTCCGGCCAGCCGTTTTTCCGCAATGCCTTTGCCGCTCTGCGGGCGCGGCGGCTGAACATGGATGTGCCGATTGTGCTGGCCATTGTGCTGGCGGTGGCAACCTCGCTCTGGGAAACCTCGCTGTCGGGGGAACACGCCTATTTTGACGCCGCCCTGACCCTTGTCTTCTTCCTGCTGGCGGGCCGTTATCTGGATCACCGCACCCGCGCAGTGGCCCGATCCGCCGCCGAAGAACTGGCCGCGCTGGAGGTGCCGCGCGCCATCCTGCTGCGCGACGGGCAGGAACATCAGGTTGCTGTGTCTGAGGTGCAGGTGGGCGATCTGGTCCTAGTGCGCCCCGGCGGCCGGATGCCGGTCGACGGTGAGATTGCCCAGGGTACCTCTGAAATTGACCGCTCCCTGCTGACCGGGGAAACGCTGCCGGTCTTTGCCACCGCGGGCCAGACGGTTTCAACAGGGGAGGTCAACCTGACCGGCCCCCTGACCCTGCGCGCCACTGCAGTTGGCAAGGACACCTCGCTGCATCAGATGGCGGAACTGGTGGCGATCGCTGAATCCGGCCGATCACGCTACACCTCGCTGGCGGACAGTGCGGCCAAACTCTACGCGCCGGGGGTTCATATCCTATCTGCGCTCAGCTTCCTGGGCTGGCTGATCTACTCCGGTGACATGCGCACCTCACTCAACATTGCGGCGGCGGTTTTGATCATCACCTGCCCCTGTGCGCTGGGTCTTGCAGTGCCCGCGGTGACCACCGCGGCCTCGGGCCGGCTGTTCCGCAAGGGGATGCTGATCAAGGATTCCACCGCGCTGGAACGTCTGGCGCAGGTCGACACGGTGGTCTTTGACAAAACCGGCACGCTGACCGCAGGCACCCCTGAGCTGACAAACCTCGCCGATCATGACGCAACCGCCCTGCAGGTGGCGCTTGGCCTTGCCGAAGGCTCCGCCCACCCGCTGTCACAATCCCTCTCCGCCGCCGCCCGCGCCGCCGGGGTGGAACCCGCCGCCCTGACCGACCTGCGCGAGGTGCCGGGCTACGGGGCTGAGGCCAGTTGGGGCAACAAACAGGTCCGTCTGGGACGCGGCGCCTGGGTTGGCGCGCCCAATGGGACGATCAGCAATGCCATGACCGTGGCGTGGCTGGCGATTGAGGGGCAGGCGCCCGTGCCCTTTACCTTCACCGATCGGCTGCGCGCCGGGGCTGCGGAGGCGGTGCGCGATCTGCAGGCCGCGGGCAAGGAGGTCCTCCTGATGTCCGGTGACACCTCCGGCGCGGTTGAGGCACTGGCGGATCGTCTGGGCATCCAGCATTGGATGGCCGAAGCGCTGCCCGCCGACAAAGCTGCCCGTATCGATCATATGACTCAGCAGGGCAAAAAGGTGCTGATGGTGGGCGATGGCCTGAATGACACCGCCGCGCTGAGCGCCGCACATGTCTCCATCTCCCCTGCGTCAGCACTGGATGCGGCCCGCGTGGCCTCAGATATCGTCCTGCTCGGCGGCGACCTCACACCGATTGCAGATGCTTTGGACACGGCGCAGTCCGCCACCAAACGTATCCGCGAGAACTTTCAAATTGCGACGCTTTACAACGTTATCGCTGTGCCGATCGCTGTCATCGGCCTTGCCACCCCTCTGGTGGCGGCCTTGGCGATGTCGACCAGCTCGATTACAGTGTCGCTGAACGCGTTGCGGCTGCGCTGACGGCCCCCGGGCGGCCCGTCGCGGCGCATCTAAAGGAACACACTATGGAAATCCTCGCCTATCTGATCCCGATCTCACTGTTTTTGGGCGGCGTGGGACTGGCGGCCTTTGTCTACACGGTGCGCAGCAACCAATATGATGATCCCGACGGCAACAGTCAGCGGATCCTCAGCACCGAATATGACGACAAGCCGAAAAGCTGACGCGGTCGGCTGAACAAGCAACCCCGCGGCATGTGACCTGCGGCGCATGGTCCGTTGACAGGTGGCGCACAGCAGACTTCTATCTGTTTGTGCGGCACCTCTGCGTGTTGCCAAATGTTTGATTTAGTTTTTATGAGATGATTTGGGGATCGTTCCTGCTGTCAGAATGCAACGTCCGGACACTCTATACATCCTGACCGCGGCGGCGGTGGTTCTTTCACTCATCTTGGGCGTCGCCTTCCTTGCGCGCGCGGGCCTTCCGTCCGCTGATGTAAGCGCACGTCACGCGGCCAGCCGACCGGTCATCAAAGTTTCAGATTTCAGCCCGGGTGAGCCGGAGATTGTTCGAATGAACAGCCATTGGGTGATCGTCTGGAGGCGTAGTGAAGCGGACAAAATCCGCGCGGCCAGTCAAAACGATCCAGAAACTTGGCAGTTTCAATATTCAAAAGTTTGGGGGCAGGTGGATCCCGTCTATGCGGATGACGCAAACCTTACGTTGAACCAAGAATGGTTCTTTGCCTTAGTGGATTTTTCCAACCCCTTTCAACACCTTATTTTGGGGGCGGGGGACTATTGGGGCTTCCTCGAGGGCCAGTATTTGTTACATTTTGACCTCTCGGGGCGTCTGAGGAAGGGCACCAATGGCGCGAACCTAACGATTGTCGAGGCCGCGTTTGTCGACGATGGGGAGGGCATTCTGCTTCAACTTGATGGAAGGCCTCAAGTCACCGTCTGGCACTGAAACAGGTTTCGCAGCGTTGCGTTGCGATTTCAGTTGGTCAGGCAGGATTAACGTGAGGGGGGAGGGCCTTACCCCGGCCCAACCATGAAACAGGTCACCTGACGGGCCTGCAGGCGGCGGCAGGCCAGATCGGCTTTTTCGCGCGGCATGCCCATGAATTGGGCGTCAAAGCCGCTTTTGCGTTTCACCACTTTGCGCAGCGATCCATCCAGTGTGCTCATCTCGGTCAGCGCGGTTTTCAGCAGCATCCGTTCCGCCGCATAGCGGCTGGGGAAGCGGCCAACGTTGATGCCCCAGTGATTGCCGCCTGAGGTCGACAGGCGGCTGACCACCTCCTGGCCGTCATCCGTTGTTTCCGTCTCTTCCACTGCAGCGGCCAGGCTGGCGGTGGGGTCGGTGCTGGCCAGAACCACATCCTTGGCCTCCATCCGCGCTTTCGGGCGTTTGGTGCTATTGGCTTCGGCAACGGCTTTATTGATCTCATCTCCCAGCGCCAGCAACACCGGATCTTTCGCTTTCTCCGAGCCAGATCCTGTGCCAGATCCGGGGCGGGCCACCGGCCTCAGGCTGCGTTTGACGGTGGTGACCGTGCGAATGATCTTGCCGGTGCCGGGCTCTGCACTATAGACGGGGCGCGCGGGTTTGCGTACCGCGACGCGGGTCTTGGACTTTTGGAACCCCATATCCAACAGCTCGGCCACCCGGGCGTTGCGGGTGGCGGTGGAGCGTCCGCCAAACACCGTGGCGATGATACGTTCACTGCCCCGCTCGGCCGAGGCGACAAGGTTAAAGCCCGCCGCGCGGGTGTAGCCGGTCTTGATCCCATCGGCGCCGCGATAGTTGGCCAGCAGGCGGCGGTTGGTGTTGTTCACCGTTTTGATCCCGGCATGGGTCGAACGACGGGAGAACAGATTGTAGTAGTCGGGGTAGTCATAAAAGATATGCCGCCCCAGCGTGGTCATATCGCGGGCGGTGGACATGTGGCCTTTCTCGGTCAGGCCATGGGCGTTCTTGAAGGTGGTGCGGCTCATCCCCAGCGCTTTGGCGGTGCGGTTCATCCGACGGGCAAAGGCCGCCTCGGACCCTGAAATCGCTTCGCCGATGGCGGTTGCCGCGTCATTGGCGGATTTCACCGCCGCCGCACGGATCAGGTAGCGCAGTTTGATGCGCTGACCGGCCACCAGCCCCAGCTTGGACGGCGGTTCCGCCGCTGCCTTTGAGGAAATGCGCACCTTGGTGTCCAGTGAGATTTCGCCATTCTCAACCGCCTCAAAGGCGATGTAGAGCGTCATCATTTTGGTCAGTGAGGCCGGATGCAGCCGGGTATCGGCGTTGCGCGTGTGGATCACCCGCCCGTCACGGGCATCGATCACCATCGCCGCATAGGGTGCAGCCTGCGCACCCTGCGGAAGGGCTGCGAAGATGCAAAGGAAGGAGAGAATCAGCATGCCACAAAAAGCACGCCGCCCCTGTCGGAGGGTTTCGATCACTGCCATGTCTGCCTCAGTGCCGCCGGTTTTCCGGTCTGGCCTCAATTATTGTTGCCCCGACGCTAGCACAGGCCGGGCGTCGAATAAAGCGTGCAATGATACCGCTTTGGTATGTAAACGCCCGCCCGGCACCCTTTGGGGTAGATCTTGTGGTGGCGGGTAGGGCAGGGGCCAGACTGGGGATTTGCCGGGGATTTACCGGGGATATACGGTGCAGAAAATGGCCGGGTCAGGCGGCGGGTATGCCGCCGATCAGGGCCTAATCCAGCCGTTTGAACATGTAAGTGGTCGAATCGTAACGTTCTGCATGTACATCCAGACAGTAGCCGGGAATGACCCCAGCGGTCTGAAATCCCAGCGCGCTGTACAGCGGCTCCGCCGCGTCGCCCGTGCGGGTGTCCAGCGTCAGCAGCCCCTTGCCAAGCCGGCGGGCCTCCGCCTCAAGATGTTGCATTAGTTGCCGGGCCAGCCCCTTGCGGCGGTGTCCGGGATGCACCAGCAGTTTGGAGACTTCACCACGGTGCGGCTGGTTGCCGGGCATTGCCGTGATCAGTGTCACCACCCCGGCGGGCTGGCCCTGATCCAGCGCTACGTACAGACGCCGCACACCGCCCTCGACCTCTGCCAGCAGCCCCTGCCAGAAGGTTTTCGCCTCCGCCTGGGTATGGGGCAGAATAAAGCCGACGCTGGCGCCATCGGTCACGCAGGCGTGTAGAATTTCGGCCAGATCGTCCAGCCGCAGCGCCATGTCATGGGCGCTCCATTCAGTGATCATCGGATCCTCTCACAGCAGAAAAAGGTGATAATGGGCGGCGCTCGCGCCTGTCTCAAACCGGGTCGCGCCATAAAGCCGGTAGCGCAGGCAATCGCCGGGGCTGAGGCTATGCGCCGTGCCTTCAACGCTCACCGTCAGCTGACCGCTGAGCAACAGCAGATGATGTTCCAGTCCGGCCCGTGGTGGCGCGTCATAGCTGATGCACTGCCCCGCTGGCAGATGGCAGTCCAGCCATTCCCCCGCCAGATCCGCACCGGGGGGGGAGATGACACTGCGCGTGAATCCTGTGTCGCCATCCTGCCAAGACTTGCGATCATCGGCGGGGATCACCGCCGGGGCCTGATCTTCGACCAGCGCCAGCAAGCGCGACATTGAGGTGCCGTAAGCGCGGCACAGCTTGGCCAGGGTGTCTGTTGTCGGGCTGACCTGTGCCTTTTCCACCCGCGCCAATGTGGCCCGGCTGACCCCGGTTTCCTGCGCCAATTGGTCCAGCGACCATCCGGCCTCGGCCCTGAGGCGGGTTAAATGTTGGGCGAGCAAGCTGTCCATGTCTCAATTCCGGTCGATTCTCTCATTTGTGAGAATTACGACCGAATGTGAGAATGTAAAGGGATTAGCCCTGTTCGATCCGATCGATTAGCGAAACAAGCTGCCCCAGATGGTCCAATGCCTCATATTTGGGCGCTGTTTCGGGCGCCGGGGCTTTTTCGAACTCCCATACCTCCCCATGGGGCACGTAAACCCCCCAACCGCCAGCATCGACCATCGGCACAACATCGGACTTCATCGAATTGCCCGCCATCAGCCCCCGCACCGCACCGTCGCCATGATCGGCAAAGATCCGGGCGTAGACCTCAGGGGTTTTGTCACTGACAATCTCCACCCCATCAAACAGATCGCCTAGGCCTGATTGCGCCAGCTTGCGCTCCTGATCGATCAGATCGCCCTTGGTGATCAGCAAAACGCGGTGGCTGTCGGTAATGGCCTCCACCGCCTCTTGTGCGTGCGGCAACAGCTCAATCGGGTGCTGCAACATCTCCTGCCCGGCATCGATTAACTCACGCAGGACAGCACCTGGCACCCGGTTTTCGGTGACCTCAAGGGCTGTTTCGATCATCGACAGCACAAAGCCTTTCACGCCGAACCCATAGTGCCCCAGATTGCGCCGCTCAGCCGCCAGCAGCCGGTCACTCAGGTGATCAGGGTCGGCATGATCGCGCAGCAAATCGGCGAATCGCTCCTGCGTGATCCGAAAGAACCTTTCGTTATGCCAAAGCGTGTCATCGGCGTCGAAACCAATTGTTGTGAGTTTCTGTGCCAAAATTCACCCCCAATTTCATATCAGTTGCGGGTCTGCGCGCTGCTGACCTCTTTTCTAACCTACAACACAGGTTATATAGACCGTTCAAAGCGTAGTAGCCTCAAACCGAAGACCCTTCTTATGATTGACTGTGCCGTGATGACAACTGTGATGACATCCGACAATGATGATGACTTCGGCGGCGACAGCTCTGTCGCTCTGCAGACCAAGCCGAAGACCAAGCGCCCGCCACTCTACAAGGTGATGTTGCTCAATGATGACTACACTCCGATGGAGTTTGTGGTGCACATCCTTGAGCGCTTCTTTGGCATGACCCACAGTCAGGCGTTTGAGATCATGCTGACCGTGCATAAGAAAGGCGTCGCCGTTGTGGGCGTCTTCAGCCACGAGATTGCAGAAACCAAGGTGACGCAGGTGATGGATTTTGCGCGTCGCCATCAGCATCCGCTGCAATGCACCATGGAAAAGGAGTGAACCGCCCAGGTTCACGCATGTAGGTCCTGACATGAGCCACCCGCGTTTATCCCTCGCCCTTGATGGCGGTGGGCTGGATATTTCGTCTGGCCGCATCGTAGTGTTTGGCGCCCGCAGTGATCTGGATCTGCGCGATCTGCCGAAAGAGCGCTGCCAGTTGATCACCGGTTATAAACCGGATGTGGATATGCTGAGCGCGCAGGGCTGGGAGGTGGCGACAGGGGCCGATGGATCCTTTGACACCGCAATTGTCTTTCTGCCCCGCGCCAAGAAACTGGCCAAAGCAATGATTGCCGGGGCGGTAGGTCTGGGCGTGGCCACTGTGGTGGTGGATGGTCAGAAAACCGAAGGCGTCGACTCACTCCTGAAAGAGATGCGCAAGCGCGGTGAGGTGGCCAATGTCCTGTCGAAGGCCCATGGCAAACTGTTCTGGGCCACCGGGCTGGGTGCCGCAGATCTGGCGGATTGGCAGGCCCCCGCAAAACAGGAAATCGAAGAGGGGTTTGTGACCGCGCCAGGGGTGTTTTCCGCTGACGGTATCGATCCCGCCTCCCGCCTTTTGGTGGATGTGCTGCCGCAGAAGCTGGGCAAACACCTGGCCGATCTGGGCGCTGGCTGGGGCTACCTGTCGCGCAATCTGTTGACCCGGGACAGCGTCAAAACGCTCTCTTTGGTAGAATCAGACCATGCGAGTCTGACCTGCGCCAAGGCCAATCTAAGCGATGATCGCGCCGCATTTCACTGGGCAGATGCCACCAAATGGCGCTCAGACCGGCTGTTGGATGGGGTCATCATGAACCCACCGTTTCACACCGGCCGCGCGGCAGAACCCCAATTAGGTCAAGCATTTATCGCAAATGCTGCGCGAAATCTTGCGCAGTCCGGCCAGCTGTGGCTGGTGGCAAACCGCCAATTGCCTTATGAAACATCTCTTGCCGAGTTCTTCTTAGATGTTAAAGAAATTGGCGGAGATAATCGGTTCAAGGTTCTTCACGCTGCGCGGCGCCGCCGCTCGGGTCGTTAACACAGCTCGTCACCAAATCGCCGCCGGCTGATCCCGCGGCCCCGCAGGAGAAACCCATGTCATTTGCGATTTCCGGCAAAACTGCCATCGTCACTGGTGGCGCTAACGGCATCGGTTTGGCCATTGGCCGCCATTTCCTCGACAAAGGCGCCAATGTGATCTTCGCCGATATGGACGAAGAAAACCTGATCCGTGAGTTGGGCCCGAATGAGGAAGGCAACCCGCACCGCTATTTTGCCGGCGATCTGCGTGAGAAGCTGACCTTGGCGAACCTGCTCTCGGCCACGCTGGACGCTTTTGACAGTGTCGACATTCTGGTCAACGCCTCACGTCAGATCATCGCTGCCGACCCGCTGAACGGGGATGACGCGATGGAGATCATGCTGCAGCAGAACCTGCTCACCGCGCTGAAACTGTCGCAGCTGGTGGCCAAACGCATGATCAAACAGGGCGCGGAGGAGGATGAGGGCATCCTTGGCACCATCGTCAACATCTCCTGCATCGCCTCACGCCGCACCTCGCCGGACCTGTTGGCCTATTCGGTCAGCACGGCCGCTTTGGATCAGATGACCCGCTCCCTGGCTGTGGCCCTTGCGCCCAACCGGATCCGGGTGAACGGCCTGGCCTTTGGGTCGGTCATGTCGAACAGCCTGAAAGAGACCCTGCGCGAACACGGTGAGTTCCGCGACGAGATTGAGGCGCGCACCCCGCTGGGCCGGATCGCCGCCCCCACCGAACTGGCCGAAGCGGCGCAGTTCCTGGCTTCGGACGCCTCGGGCTTTATGACCGGCCAGATCATGACCGTCGACGGCGGCCGCACCCTGATGGACCCGGTCACCGCACCGGCGCATTAACTGACCTTCCGTCCGGGTCACGTAGTGAGCCGGTTCGCACCAGTAAAATCATACGGCCCCGCCCCCAAGGCGGGTGCGAAGTCTTGATGATCGTCCAGTGCACAACGGCTTCTTGGGCCCAGAGGTCACGCAAATTATCGAGCCGCCTTCGGATCGGGCGCGAACCTGCCGTCGCACTCTTCTCCAGACGCGACCGAACGCGCGCTTTCCGCCCTTCGCCGCACCTGCTACATCCCTAACAATAGGATGAAGGAGCGTCGCAATGTCGGAAGAGTTTGCACAGGAAAAACAACGCGCCAGCCAGTGGTTCCGCCAGCTGCGTGATGAGATTGTTGCCGCCTTTGAGGCGCTGGAGGACAGCCAGACCACCGGCCCCTTGGCGGATCAACCTGCCGGACGCTTTGAGGTGACAGAGACCAAACGCGCCTCGGCAGATGGCTCGGACGCAGGCGGCGGCCTGATGAGTGTGATGCGCGGCGGCCGGGTGTTCGAAAAGGTGGGGGTCAACATCTCCACCGTCTATGGTGAGTTGGGCGAACGGGCCCAAAACGCCATGGCGGCCCGCAAAGGCATCCCCGGCATGAAAGAAGATCCGCGCTTCTGGGCCTCGGGCATTTCGCTGGTGGCCCATATGCAGAACCCACATACACCTGCGGTGCATATGAACACGCGCATGTTCTGGACGCCGCATGCCTGGTGGTTCGGCGGTGGATCGGACCTGAACCCCTGCATCGAATATGATGAGGACACCGCGCATTTCCACGGCGTGCAGAAAGAGTTTTGCGACAAGCACGACACCGCATTCTATCCGCGCTTGAAGGCATGGGCGGATGAGTATTTCTTTGTGCCGCACCGCGGTCGTGCCCGTGGGGTTGGCGGCATCTTTCTGGATGACCATAACTCAGGCGACTGGGAGGCGGATTTTGCCTTCATTCAGGACGTTGGCCGCGCCTTCCTGCCGGCCTTCCTGCCGGTGACCGAGAAACGCCGTGATACGGTCTGGAATGAAGCGGACAAAGACCAACAGCTGCAGCATCGTGGCCTCTATGCGGAATATAACCTCGTCTATGACCGTGGCACCAAATTTGGTCTGGAAACCGGCCATGACGCCAATGCGGTCCTGATGAGCCTGCCGCCGATGGCGAAATGGGTGTGAGCGGATCCACACGACTGGCATAGAAGTGGGCCCTCGCTTCGGTGGGGGCTTTTTCTTTGGCGAGCTTCGTAGCAGTGTTTGGAAGGTATCAGAAGAGCCCAAAGGTGATTGCCTTCAAGCTGGGCCACTGCGGCCGAACCGAGGGGCAAAGCGAAGCGCCCGCCCCGTGGGGGCGGTTCGGGCGCTGCCAAATCGAAGATTTGGCTGAGTGAAACTGTGGAAGGGGCAAGAGTAAGGGAAAGAGCCATGGCCAAAGGGGAATGCAATTGCGGCGCGGTCCGGTTTGAGATCACGTCCGAGATCCGCGATGTCTACATGTGCCACTGTTCCATCTGCCGCCGCATGACCGGTGGCGCAGGGGTGCCGGTGGTGGTGGTGCCCAATGAGGACTTCCGCTGGCTGTCTGGACAAGACAACATCGCCACCTGGAAAAAACCTGACGTCGATTGGCAGGGCTGGTTCTGCCGCACCTGCGGCTCCCCTCTGCCGGGCGACAATGACCCGGCGCGCACCTATGTGCCTGTGGGCGTTTTGACCGAAGGGACTGAAGCGCTGGAGGTGAAACACCACATCTGGGTTGGCTCTAAGGCGCATTGGGATGTGATTGGGGACGCGGGTAAACAACACCCCGAGGCCTTTGGCACAGGCTGAGTGGAGCGGTGTGAGAAGGGGCAGGGGGCGTTGCCCCCTCCGTTCAAAAGGGATTTTGAACGTCACCCCCAGAGTATTTGTGAAACGATGAAAAGCGTCAGTCGATCTCAACCGGTTTGCGGATCTGTGGCGCAGCTTTCAGCACCAGCGGCTTCAGCCCTTGGCCGCCGGCGGCGATAATCTCGGACAGCTGGTCGCGCATCCGTGGCTCCCAGAAGTCACTGATATGGGCGGCGACACCTTCGATGCCTTCCGCTTCTTTTTTGCTTTCGAAAAAGGTGGCGATCTGGTTCGCCATATAGATCAGTTTTTCCGGTTTCATTGCGGCTCTCCGCTGTGGATGCGGTGGGTGTGGGTGAAGACGTCAAAGCGGGCGCCCCGCGCACGGGTCACCAGGGTGAGCCCGGCCCGATCGGCCAGATCGACCCCCAAGGCGGTGGGGGCGGAGACCGCGATCAGCACCGGCGCGCCGATCTGGGCGGTTTTCTGGATCATCTCAGACGACAGGCGGCTGGTGACGGTGACGGCGCCAGTGCTGGCATCGATCCCGGCAAGGGCCAGGGCGCCTGCCAGTTTGTCCAGCGCATTGTGGCGGCCAACATCCTCGCGCACGAGGATCAGCCCGTCGCCGGGGCGGTAGAAGCCGGCCGCGTGGGCGGCATGGGTTTCGTCATGCAGCGGCTGTTGCTGGCGCATGGTTGTGGTGGCCAGATGGATGTCCTGACGGCGCAGCCGCAGGTCGGCGGTGACACGCGGCAGGGCGCGCATCGCCTGTTCCAAGCTTTCCACCCCGCAAAGGCCGCAGCCGACAGGGCCGGCCAGCGCGCGGCGGCGTTTGGCCATTGCGGCAGCGCGGTCCTCAGGCAGCCACATCTGCAGCTCCACGCCCTGGGTGTGGCGGATCACCTCGACCTCACCCAGCTCGGCTGCGCTGTCGACCAGCCCTTCGGTCAGGGAGAACCCAAGGGCAAAGTCGATCAGGTCCGCAGGCGAGCCCATCATCACCGCCAGCGTGGTGCCATTGTAGACCAGCGCAATCGGCATCTCCTCGGCCAGCGCGGTGGTCTGGTCGCTGAGGCCCAAGGGCCCGGCCGTCAGGCCCGGTTTATCAACCGCCGCCCGCATCACTCAGCCGCCGGCAGGATGCGGCGCGATTTCTCGGCCTGAGCGTTATAGTCTTCCTGCCAGTCGCTGGGACCGTTTGACAGGCTGACCTGCACCGCGGTGACCTTGTATTCCGGACAGTTGGTGGCCCAGTCGGAGTAATCCGTGGTGATCACATTGGCCTGCGTATCGGGGTGGTGGAAGGTGGTGTAGACCACGCCCGTGCTGACCCGATCGGTGATCTTGGCCCGCAGCGTGGTTTCGCCCGAACGTGAGGCCAGCTTCAGCCAGTCGCCATCCTTGATGCCGCGCAATTCGGCGTCATGGGCGTGGATCTCCAACTCATCCTGATCGTGCCAGACCACGTTTTCCGTCCGCCGGGTCTGCGCGCCCACGTTATACTGCGACAGGATGCGACCGGTGGTCAGCAACAGCGGGAAGCGCGGGCCGGTTTTCTCATCGGTGGCGACATATTCGGTCACGATGAAGCGGCCTTTGCCACGGACAAACCCATCGACATGCATCAAAGGAGTGCCCTCGGGGTTGGCCTCATTGCAGGGCCACTGGATCGAGCCTTTCTCCTCCAGCATGGCGTAGTCCACACCGGCAAAGCTGGGGGTGGTGGCGGCAATCTCATCCATGATCTGGCTGGGGTGGGTGTAGTTCCAGTCTGCCCCCATCGCCTGCGCCAGCAGCTGCGTCACCTCCCAGTCGGCATAGCCGTTTTTCGGGGCCATCACCTTGCGCACGCGGTTGATGCGGCGTTCGGCATTGGTGAAGGTGCCCTCTTTTTCCAGGAAGGTCGAACCGGGCAGGAAGACATGTGCGTAGTTCGCGGTTTCATTGAGGAAGAGGTCATGCACGATGACGCATTCCATCGCCGCCAGACCGGCCGCCACATGTTTGGTGTCGGGATCTGATTGCAGGATGTCTTCACCCTGACAGTAAAGCCCCTTGAAGGTGCCATCGACCGCCGCGTCCAGCATGTTGGGGATGCGCAGACCGGGTTCGGGATCGATGGTCACGCCCCAGGCGTCCTCGAAAATGGCGCGGACCTCCGGGCCTTTCACATGGCGGTAGCCCGGCAGTTCATGCGGGAAGCTGCCCATATCGCAGGAGCCCTGCACGTTGTTCTGACCGCGCAGCGGGTTCACCCCGACACCGCGCCGGCCGATGTTGCCGGTCAGCATGGCCAGGTTGGCGATGCCGATCACAGTGGTGGAACCCTGCGAATGTTCGGTTACCCCCAGACCGTAGTAGATCGCGCCATTGCCACCGGTGGCAAACAGACGCGCGGCGGCACGCAGCTCATGCGCAGGCACGCCGGTCAGCAGTTCAACCGCTTCGGGGCTGTGACGCGGATCGCTGACAAATTCGGCGTATTCCTGGAACTCTTCCCAGTCACACCGCTCCTGGATGAAGGCCTGATCCATCAGGCCCTCGGTCACGATCACATGGGCCAGCGCGGTCACAACGGCCACGTTGGTGCCGGGCCGCAGGGCAAGGTGATGCTGCGCCTCGATGTGGTTTGAGCGCACCAGATCGGTGCGGCGCGGGTCCACCACGATCAGCTTGGCGCCCTGACGCAGACGTTTTTTCAGCCGGCTGGCAAAGACCGGATGGCCATCGGTCGGGTTGGCGCCGATCACGATCACCACATCGGTGTCTTCGACACTGTCGAAATCCTGCGTTCCGGCCGAGGTGCCAAAGGTCTGGCCCAGCCCGTAGCCGGTGGGCGAATGGCAGACACGGGCGCAGGTGTCGGTGTTGTTGTTCATGAAGACGCCGCGCGCCAGTTTCTGCACCAGGAAGGTTTCCTCATTGGTGCAACGGCTGGAGGTGATCACCCCGATAGAGCGGCGGCCATGTTTTTCCTGCAACCCTTTCAAACGGTTGGCCGCAAAACTCAGCGCCTCGTCCCAGCTGACCTCTTGCCACGGCTCGTCGATCGAGTCGCGGATCATCGGGTTCAGGATGCGGTCCTTGTGGTTGGCATAGCCATAGGCGAAACGGCCCTTCACGCAGGAATGGCCACGGTTTGCCTTGCCGTGCTTGTAGGGCACCATACGCACCAATTCGTCACCGCGCATCTCCGCCTTGAAGGAACAGCCCACGCCGCAATAGGCGCAGGTGGTGACCACGGATTTGTCCGGCGTGCCCAACTCGATGACGGATTTTTCCTGCAGGGTTGCGGTGGGGCAGGCCTGCACACAGGCGCCACAGCTGACGCAATCGGACCCCAGGAAATCATCCCCCGCCATCCCGGCAGAGACACGGCTGTCAAAACCACGGCCTTCGATGGTCAGCGCAAAGGTGCCCTGCACCTCTTCGCAGGCACGCACGCAGCGCGAACAGACGATGCATTTGGAAGGATCATAGGTGAAATAGGGGTTGCTGTCGTCCTTGGGCAGCCACTGGGGGTTGTCTTCGCCGCTGGTGTTGCGCGCCTCAAAATGGGTCTCTTTGGCCTCATAACGCACGTCGCGCAGACCCACGGTCCCGGCGGCATCCTGCAGTTCACAGTCACCGTTGGCCGCACAGGTCAGGCAGTCTAGCGGGTGGTCCGAGATGTAAAGCTCCATCACGCCTTTGCGGAGCTTCTGCACCTTCTCGGTCTGGGTTTTCACCACCATGCCTTCGCTGACCGGTGTGGTGCAGGAGGCCGGGGTGCCCCGGCGGCCCTCAATCTCCACCAGACACAGGCGGCAGGAGCCAAACGCCTCAACCGAGTCGGTGGCGCAAAGCTTGGGGATCTTGATCCCCGCCTCCATCGAGGCCCGCATGACCGAGGTGCCTTCGGGGACCGAAACCTCAAAGCCATCCACGATGAGCGAGACCATATTGGTGGATTTCGACGCGGGCGTGCCCATGTCGTAATCATCGGGCATCATGAAATCTTTCATTCTGCGGCCTCCTTCACGGGGGTGAATTCTTCGGGGAATTGTTCAAGGGCGGACATGACGGGGAAGGGGGTGAAGCCCCCCAGCGCGCAGAGCGATCCCTCTTTCATCGTGTCACACAGGTCCGTCAGCAGCGCGACGGCATTGCGGTCACCTGCTTTGATCCGGTCGATGGTTTCCACACCGCGCACCGCGCCAATCCGGCAGGGGGTGCATTTGCCGCAGCTTTCCACCGCGCAGAATTCCATCGCGAACCGGGCCATGCCCAGCATGTCTGCGCTGTCGTCAAAGACCACGATCCCGGCGTGGCCGATCAGCGCGTCCTCGGCGGTGAATTCCTCATAGCCAAAGGGCGTGTCGAACTTGGCTGGCGCCAGATAGGCGCCCAAGGGGCCACCAACCTGCACCGCCTTCACCGGACGGCCCGTCGCGGTGCCACCGGCGATGTCGTTGATCAGATCCCCCAGCGGCATGCCAAAGGCGGTTTCAAACAGCCCGCCAAATTTGACGTTGCCCGCGATCTGGATCGGCATGGTGCCGCGCGACCGGCCAAGGCCGAAGTCCGCGTAATGCTGCGCGCCTTTTTCCAGAATGACCGGCACGGTGGCCAGCGAGATCACGTTGTTGACCACGGTGGGTTTGCCCAGAAACCCCTCCAGCGCGGGCAAGGGCGGTTTGGCCCGCACGATGCCGCGCTTGCCTTCCAGCGAGTTCAGGAGCGAGGTTTCCTCGCCACAGACATAGGCCCCCGCACCGACGCGGATTTCCATGTCGAACGCTTTGCCCGATCCCATCAGATCCGTGCCCAGCAGACCGTTCAGCCGGGCGATGCGCACCGCCTCATTCATCACGCGGATGGCAACGGGGTATTCCGAACGCAGGTAGACATAGCCCTTGGTCGCCCCAACGGCGAGGCCGGCAATCGCCATGCCTTCGATCAGGGTGAAAGGGTCCCCTTCCATGATCATCCGGTCCGCAAAGGTGCCGCTGTCGCCTTCATCAGCGTTGCAGATGATGTATTTCTGATCCGCATCAGCGCCCAGAACCGTGTTCCACTTGATGCCCGTCGGGAAGCCTGCACCACCGCGGCCCCGCAGGCCCGAGTCGGTGACTTCCTGCACCACATCGGCGGGCGTCATCGCCAGCGCGCGGCGCAGACCGGTCAGGCCGCCATGCGCCTCGTAATCTGCAATCGACAGCGGATCGATCACGCCGCACCGGCCAAAGGTCAGACGGGTCTGGCGCGCCAGATAGGGGATCTCTTCCACCGGACCCAGCGCCTTGGCGTGGCCCTCAAGATCATCAAACAGAAACGGCACATCAGCGGTCTCCATCGGGCCGAAGCCGATGCGGCCCGCCTCGGTCTCAACCTCGACCAGCGGTTCCAGCCAGACCATGCCGCGGGTGCCGTTGCGGATCAGTTCCACAGGGATGTCGCGCGCTTTGGCTTCGGCCACAATCGCTGCGGCAACCTCATCGGCGCCAACCGCCACAGCGGCGGTGTCCAGGGGCACGTAAATCTTCATGCGCTTGCCTCCGCCAGTAGGGTTTCCAGTTTCTCTGCGGTCAGCCGGCCATGCAGCGTGTCATTGACCATCGCAGCCGGGCCTGAGGCACAGAGGCCCAGGCAATAGACCGGCTCAATCGTCACAGCCCCGTTTTTGGAGGTGCCGTGCCATTCCAGCCCCAGCTTTTGCAGCGCGCCATCGGCCATCTGGGTCACACCCATGGCCTGACAGGCCTCGGCGCGGCAGATCTTCACCACATGGCGGCCCGCTGGCAGGTCGCGGAAATCGTGGTAGAAGCTGACAACGCCATGCACCTCGGCGCGGCCGATGTTCAGGTGATCCGCGATCACCGGCACCGCACCGGCGGGGATATGGTCAAATTCTTCCTGCACCGCATGCAGGATCGGTAGCAGCGGTCCTTCCAGCCCAACATGCTGGGCGAGGATGCTGTGCAGCGCCTCGAGCTGAGTATCGGCAAGCAATGCATCTGGCATCGCAGGGCCCTCCCTAACAGTAACTTACCACGATTTGGGTGAATTTTACATCACCAATCAATATCGAAATTTCGTTACTTGATAGGAATTGACTATCGTTGACCCAACCGTTCCGAAAGCGACATGGCAGAGTCGAGAAGCGCCGTCAGCACCGGCGCATGGGGTTCACGGTGTGGCGCAATAAGCCCAATTCGATGGCTGGCTTCGGGGCTGACCAGCGGAACGGCCACCAATCCGCCGTCGGGTGATTCGTTTTGCAGGAAGATTTCGGTGCTTTTCTGCGGCAGGATCGACGCCCATCCGCCGCTCATCACATGGGAAATCAACACGATCAGGGAGGAGGCTTCGATCTGCGGCTGCGTTTCCACCCCGGCGGTGCTGAGATGAGTGTTGATGATGCGGCGGTTCTGCATATCCGGTGTCAGCAGGCACAGCGGCAGCTCTGCCAGTTCGGCCCATTTCACCTGCGCCCGGCTGGCCAGCGGGTGATCGCGCCGCAGCATCAGCACATAGCGTTCGGCATGGATCGGCACCGTGGTCACCCGGCCCAGCGGTTCATTGTCCAGATAGGTCAGCCCGGCATCGATCTGCAGATTGTCCAGCATCGACAGGATCTCACCCGAGGTGCGCGACCAGATGGTCAGCCGCACATTTGGATGGGCACGGGCAAAATCCGCCGTCAGGTCAGACACCAGCGTCAGCGCAGTTGGGATCACCGCCAGTCGTAGATTGCCGGAAAGCCCCTGCCGCGCGGTGCGCATCTCTTCTTTCATGGTGCGCACATCGCCTACGATCTGGCGCGCCCAGTCCAAAACCCGCTGCCCCTCGGGCGTCAGCCCCTGAAACCGCGATCCCCGGTGCACCAGCACAACGCCCAGCTGTTCCTCCAGCTGCTTGATGGCGGCCGAAAGGCTGGGCTGGGTGACCCGGCAGGCCTCCGCCGCGCGGCCAAAGTGCTGCTCACGGGCAAGGGCGATGAACATTTCCAACTTCTCGATCATCCGGCGACTATTGCGCGTCCCTGCGGAAAACGGAACCGGGGGGCAGCAATTCCTTTGGCCCGGTTTCCGGCGATGGAGGCGAAATTAGTGACGACTAAGTGACGGGGCGAAACAATTTACAGCCTTTCGCGCGCCGTGTTCCCTGACCGCAGGGAGGAACCGAAATGAGCAAAGTGTTATATGAACGCGACGGCCGCATCGCGCGGATCACCTTGAACCGGCCTGAGGTGATGAATGCCATCGATGATGAGCTGCCGGTGGAGTTGGAGGCCGCCGTGCAACGCGCCGATCATGACCCAGAGGTGCATGTGATGGTGCTGTCCGGCGCCGGCAAGGCCTTCTGCGCGGGCTATGATCTGACCTTTTATGCCGAAGGCAACGGATCAGGTGAGGTGACCCAGCCGATGCCCTGGGATCCGATCAAGGACTATCAGTGCATGTGGCGCAACACCCAGCACTACATGTCGCTGTGGAAGGCGATGAAGCCAGTGATCTGCAAGGTGCACGGGTTTGCGGTTGCCGGGGGTTCGGACATCGCGCTCTGCGCTGATCTGACCATCATGGCGGAGGAGGCGCAGATCGGCTACATGCCCGCCCGCGTCTGGGGCTGCCCGACCACCGCGATGTGGGTCTATCGTCTGGGGCCGGAACGGGCCAAACGGATGCTGTTCACCGGTGACAAGATCACCGGGCGCGAGGCCGCGGATATGGGGCTGGTGCTGAACGCCGTGCCTGCCGCGGATCTGGACGCTGAGGTTGAGGCGATGGCCGAACGGATGGCGGCAGTTCCGATCAATCAGCTGGCGATGCAGAAGATGGTGATCAATCAGGCGATGGAGCAGACCATGCAGGCCACGCAACGTCTGGCCACCGTGTTTGACGGCATCACCCGCCATTCGCCCGAAGGGTTGACCTTCAAACAGCGGGCTGAGGCGGTGGGCTGGAAACAGGCGGTGGCGGAACGCGACAGTGGCACCTGGGATTGGACGGCAAACGGCCCGCTGCCCGGCGCGAACCGCCCGTAACCACTAGACCTTGATTGCAAAAGAAAAGCCGCCCGGCAGACAGGTGGGCGGCTTTTTAATCTAACTCTGTTCAGCTCTTAGGCGGCCAGGCCCTTGCTGCCCATGTCCAGGAACTTCTGGCGGCGGTCTTTGACCAGCTGCTCCGGCGACTGGCCGGCCAGCTCATCCAGCATCGACTGGATGTGTTCGCCAACCGCTTTGATCGAGGCGCCCGCATCGCGATGTGCGCCGCCCAGCGGTTCGTCAATCACCCGGTCGGTCACGCCCAGCTTGGTCAGGTCCTGCGCGGTCAGACGCAGCGCTTCGGCGGCTTCGCGCATCTTGTCGGCGTTCTTCCACAGGATCGAGGCACAGCCCTCCGGCGTGATCACCGAATAGACCGAATGTTCCATCATCGCGACGCGGTTTGCCGTGGCAAAGGCCACTGCCCCGCCCGAGCCACCTTCGCCGACGATCACCGAAATCAGCGGCACGCCGATCTGCAGGCATTTTTCCGTCGAACGGGCGATGGCTTCGGACTGGCCGCGCTCTTCCGCGCCTTTGCCGGGATAGGCACCGGGGGTGTCCACCAGGGTGATCACCGGCAGGCCAAACTTGTCCGCCATTTCCATCAGACGCACGGCTTTGCGGTAGCCCTCGGGGCGCGCCATGCCAAAGTTGCGGTCGATTCGGCTTTTGGTGTCGTTGCCTTTTTCATGGCCGATCACCATCACCGGGGTGTCGCCGAAACGCGCCAGACCGCCCATGACGGCGTGATCATCGGCAAAGTTCCGGTCACCCGCCAGCGGCGTGTATTCGGTGAACAGCGCGTCGATGTAATCTTGGCAATGCGGCCGGTCGGGATGCCGTGCCACCTGGCATTTGCGCCACGGTGTCAGGGTCTTATACAGTTCGGCCAGCATTTCGGACGCTTTTTTGTCCAAAGCAGCAGCTTCTTCTTCGACGTCCATTTCCTCGTTCTGGCGGGCCATCGCGCGCAGCTCTTCGGCTTTGCCTTCGATCTCGGCAAGGGGGCGTTCAAAGTCGAGGTAGTTGGTCATTTTATGTCAGTCTCCAGCCTTGGATGGCAGGTTATATGGCGCTGCCTGCGCTCAGATGCAACAACGCATGTGACCTAAGGGGAGGGGCAGGCGTATTTTCCCCAATCAAATCGCGCCAGAGAGCGCCGCCCGCAGCGCCAATTCAGGCGAGGTCAAAACAGGGCAGGGCAGGTCCTGCAATGCCGCTGCCGCCCCCGCCATGGAGGCCTGCGCCAGAACGATGGCGCTATACTGCCCTTGCCCGGCCGCATGCCGGATATCCTGGCTAAGCGCCGTGGCAAACCCCGGCAGGTCACCAGCGTCGAACAGCGGCCAATGCTGCCCCAGAAACAGCGGCGCGGCCGGGGTCATGTTGCCCGCGGCCTGAAACTCCCGCTCCAGCAGCGACAGGCTGGGCGCCTCGGTCGAACGCAGGCAATAGGCGATCAGCACCCGCCCCCCGGTTTCTGCGGCGGCGCGCATCATCGGCTGATCAATGCGAATGGCGCCAAACGCCTCAGCGATCGGGCCCAGGCTGGTGCAGCTGCACAGAACAGGCCCCTCAGCGGCGTCAATCGCCGCGCCAACCTCATCGCGCAGCGCATCGCTGATCCCGGCCTGCGCCTGCGCCAGCCAATCGGGACGCACCAGATGGGTCAGCGCAGCCTCCGGCGCCAGCTGGTCGCGCAGGGCATTAAAGGTCAGGCGGTGTACATCGGCGGTGTGGATCAGGGTCAGTGTCATGAAGTGGAGATTAGAGAACCGGCAGGAGCGACGCCACCAGCAACACGGCCATAAAAATATTGAACGCTCGCAGCCGTTGCGGTGAGGACAGCACACGGCTCATCTGTTGGCCCAGCACCGTCCAGCTGCTGACCGAAGGCAGGTTCACCGCGCCGAAAATCGCCGCCACCATCAGGATCGAAAACACCGTGCGTTCCGGCGCATAAAGCGTGATCGCAGTCAGCGCCATCTGCCAGGCCTTAGGGTTCACCCATTGAAAGGCCGCCGCCTGTAGAAAGGTCATCGGCGTGCCGGTGCTGCCGCTGGTATCCGGCATGCCCGCATTGGCAATCTTCCACGCCAACCACAACAGATAGGCGATCCCGGCAACCTTCAGCACCGTGTGGGTTACTGGAAAGGCATCAAACAGCCCCATCAGCCCAACCCCGACAAGGGCCACCATCAGGACAAACCCCAGCGCCACCCCCAGCATATGCGGAATGGTGCGCCGGAATCCGTAATTGGCACCAGAGGCCATCAGCATCAGGTTGTTCGGGCCGGGGGTGATAGAGGTCACAAAGGCAAAGGCGGCGAGGGCGGTGATCAGGTCGTACGTCATTGGGCAAGATTATGCTGTTCTTACTGCATTGAAATTGCAATGTTGGGCGTGGATACGCAGATGAGACAATAAATGGCGAAGATAGATCAAATCAACGACAAGATATTGCAGGAATTGTCGCGTGACGGTCGGATTTCCAACCTGGAACTGGCGGATCGGGTGGGGCTGTCGCCCTCGGCCTGTCTGCGCCGGGTGCAGGAGCTGGAGCGTTCAGGCGTCATTCAGGGCTATCGCGCGGTGATCAACCCGGCGGCGCGGGATGTTGGCTTTGTGGCCTATATGACGGTGGGGCTGGGGCTGCACACCAAATCCGCGCAGGAGGCGTTTGAACGCTCCGTGGCGCTGGCGCCAGAGGTGCGCGAATGCCACAACATCACCGGCACGGTGGAATATCTGCTGCGCGTGGAGGCGCGGGATCTTGCGGACTACAAACGCTTCCACACCGATGTCATGGGCACGCTGGATCAAGTGAATTCGATCACCACCTTTGTTGTCATGGGCTCACCCAAGGATGAACGGGCGTGATCATTGAGGCGTGATTTGTGGCGGGGCTAATGAGGCGCTGCCCTGCTGGCGTTTTTGGGGGCGCTGCCCCCTTGGCCTGCGGCCAATTCCCCCGGAGTATACGGGAAACAGTGAAAAAAATGCCGCATCTGCAGGTCAGCAAGACTTGTTCATCCGGGCTGGGGCACATCTGCCCTGCGAAATGAAAGAGGGCGTTATGGCTGGAAGCTACGAAGACCGGATCCTGCGTGTGGTGAAATATATCCATGATCATCCGGCGGGGGATCTGTCGCTGGACCGGCTGGCCGACGTGGCGGCGATGTCGCGGTTTCACTGGCATCGGGTGTTTCATGCGATGATGGGGGAAACCTGCGCCGAGATGGTGCGCCGGGTGCGGCTGCATCAGGCGGCGCTGCGGCTGGTGCAGGGCACCGATCCGGTGGCCGAGATTGCCATCCAGGTGGGCTATCCCACGCCGCAAAGCTTTGGCCGTGCCTTTCGGGCGGCCTATGGTCTGACGCCTCTGGCGTTTCGCAAGCAAGGGGTGCCGCTGGTGGCGCTCCGGCAGATGAAACCTGAGGAGTTTAAAGTGTTTGATGTTAAAATTGAGGAGCGCGGCGCGCTGCGTCTGGCAGGCTGGGAGCATCAGGGATCCTATATGGGGATCGGTGCCAAGTTTGAGGAACTGGCGGCCTTGGCCACAGCCCGCGGCCTCTGGGAGAAGACCTGCGGCATGGCGGGGATCTACTGTGGCGATCCAACCGAAATGCCTGAGGAGCAGCTGCGCAGCTTTGCCGCGTTGATCCTGCGTGATGGTCAGGACCTGCCTGAGGGTCTGGAAGAACGCGGCTACGCTGCCGGTCGGGTGGCGGTGCTGGTCTTCAAAGGCCCCTATTCCAACATGGCGGAGGCCTATCAGTACCTTTATGGCCGCTGGTTGCCGGAAAGCGGTGAAGAGGCCGCCGACGCCGCACCCTATGAGGTCTATCTGAATTCACCCGCCGACACCCCGGCGGAGGAGCTGCTGACCCAGCTCTGTGTGCTGTTGAAGTAAAGCGAAACACGGGTTCAGAAATGCAAAAGGGCGCCGGTTGTCGGCGCCCTTCTTGGTATTGCTTGTGGCTCAGCTGCCGGCGATCAGCTCGGCCTGGGCGACGATCACCTCGGCCTGTTTGATCGAGGCGATATCGACCAGACGGCCCTTGTAGACCGTGGCGCCTTCGCCGTTGGCCTTGGCCTGTTCCATCTCGGCAAGGATTTCGCGGGCTTCGGTCACAGCCGCCTCAGACGGGGTGAAGACCTCATTGGCCAGTGCGATCTGTTTCGGGTGGATCGCCCATTTGCCTACCATGCCCAGAGTGGCCGAACGTTTGGCCTGCGCGATGTAACCTTCGTCATCCGAGAAATCGCCAAACGGCCCGTCCACCGGCAGCACACCATGGGTGCGGCAAGCGGCAACAATGGCGGTTTGGGCCCAGTGCCACGGGTCGGACCAGTGCTTCTGGCCCTCATGCAGCATGTAGTAGTTTTCCTGCGTGCCACCGATGCCGGTGGTCTGCATGCCCATTGAGGCGGCGAAATCCGCGGCGCCCAGGCTCATCGCGGCCATCCGGGGGGAGGCAGCGGCAATTTCTTCAACATGGGCGATGCCGGCGGCGGATTCGATGATCACCTCAAAATCAATGCGCTTGGCGCGCCCCTTGGCGACCTCAATCGCGGTGACCAGCGCATCCACGGCGTAGATATCCGCAGCGCAGCCCACTTTCGGGATCATGATCTGATCCAGCCGATCGCCGGCCTGTTCCAACAGATCCACCACATCGCGGTACCAATAGGGGGTGTCTAGCCCGTTGATCCGCACTGACAGGGTTTTGCTGCCCCAATCGATGGTGTTGATCGCCTCAATCGCATTGGCGCGCGCCATATCCTTGTCCGAGGGGGCCACGGAATCCTCAAGGTCGATGTTGATCACATCCGCAGCCGACGCCGCCATTTTGGCAAACAGCTTGGAGTTGGAGGCCGGGCCAAACAGCTGACAACGGTTGGGGCGTGCAGGGGCGGCTGGTTGCAGGCGGAAGCTCATTGGGCGATTCCTCTGGGTAACGAAATTACAGATTTTTCATCTTGAGGGTTATTAAATTGCGCTCCTGTTCGCAAGGATATTTTGCACCTGCGGCATCGCGCCTGCAGAGAAACCCGCGATGCGGTGATTAATTCGCAGGCACAATGCAAACTTCGAAGAATTTTCGAGCGATCGGTCAAAATTCAGAAATTTCTCCCAATGACGCAGGGTGCCCAGCTGCAATCGCGAAGACACTCCCGGTACGAATCCATCACACTGCGCCAGCTAAAAGAAATGAAAGGCCGATACGATGATCAAGACCCCCTATCTGCTGTTTTTGGGTGACGCCCCGGACCAACTGGCTGCAAAAGTGGCCCAAGGTATCAAGGACTGGCGTCCTGAATTTGCTGTAGGCCAGTATCGGATGGACGGCTGCAAGGCCGACATGGGCCTGCCCGACATGACCCTGGAAGAGGCCAAAGCGGCGGGCGCCAAAACGCTGGTGATCGGCGTGGCCAACCGCGGCGGCGTGATCAGCCAGGCCTGGAAAAAGGTTCTGGTCACCGCGCTGGAAGAGGGGTTTGATCTGGCCTCGGGCCTCCACAACCTGCTGAAAGACGAAGAAGACCTGGTTGCCGTGGCCAAAGCCACCGGTCAGGAGCTGCACGACGTGCGCGTGCCTGAGGTCGACTACCCGATCGCCAACGGTAAGAAACGCACCGGCAAACGTCTGCTGGCGGTGGGCACCGACTGTTCGGTGGGCAAGATGTACACCGCGCTGTGCATGGAAAAGGAAATGCGTGAGCGTGGCATGAAGGCCTCGTTCCGCGCCACCGGCCAGACTGGCATCCTGATCACCGGCGACGGTGTGCCGCTGGACGCGGTAATTGCTGACTTCATGGCGGGTTCGATCGAATACATCACCCCCAACAATGACGCCGATCACTGGGACATCATCGAGGGTCAGGGCAGCCTGTTCCACGTGTCTTACTCAGGCGTGACCATGGCGCTGATCCACGGCGGTCAGCCGGATGCGCTGGTGGTCTGCCACGAGCCGACCCGCGATCACATGCGTGGTCTGCCGGATTACCAGCTGCCCAGCCTGGAAGCGGTGCGCGATATGGCGCTGTCGCTGGCCAAAGTGGCCAACCCGGACTGTCAGGTTGTGGGCTATTCGATCAACACTCAAAACATGCCCGAGGACGAAGCCAAGGCCTATTGCGCCAAGGTTGAGGCCGAGCTGGGCCTGCCGGCAACCGACCCGTTCCGCTTTGGCGCGGGCAAGCTGGTCGACGCGCTGGACGCGATCTGATCTAACAGCCTTGAAGGCCGGAGCGGACGATCCCTCCGGCCTTTTGAGTATTTAAGGAACATTGAAAGGGGAGGGGCGGCATGACCATCACCGTTCAAAAAGACGTCTTTAAACTGGCGCAGGTTTTCACCATCAGCCGGGGCAGCCGGACCGAGGCCAAGGTGCTGACGGTCAAGATCGAACGCGACGGCCATGTGGGCTGGGGCGAATGTGTGCCCTATGCGCGTTATAATGAGACGCTTGAGTCGGTCACCGCTGAAATCGAAGGCCTGCCCGCAGATGTCACCCGTGAGGCTTTGCAGGATCTGCTGCCTGCAGGCGCGGCCCGCAACGCCGTTGATTGTGCGCTGTGGGATCTAGAGGCGAAAAAGGCTGGCAAACGGGTCTGGGAACTGGCGGGCCTGCCCGCGCCGGAGCCGGAAATCACCGCCTATACCCTGTCGCTTGCCTCCCCTGAGGAGATGCAGGAACAGGCCGCCAAGAACGCCCACCGCCCGCTGTTGAAAATCAAGCTGGGCACGCCTGATGATATGGTCCGCCTTGAGGCGGTGCGCAAAGGCGCGCCCGAGGCCCGGATCATTGTGGATGCCAATGAGGGCTGGAGTGCTGAGGTCTACGCCGATCTGGCACCGCATCTGGTGCGTCTGGGGGTGGATCTGGTGGAACAGCCCCTGCCGGCCGGTGAAGATGACGCGCTGATCGGTATGGACCGTCCGGTGCCGGTCTGCGCCGACGAAAGCTGCCATGACCGCACATCGCTGGCGAAGCTGAAGGGCAAATATGATGTGGTGAACATCAAGCTCGACAAAACCGGTGGTCTGACCGAAGCGCTGAAACTGCGCGAGGCCGCGCTGGCCGAAGGCTATAAGGTGATGGTCGGCTGCATGGTCGGCTCCTCCCTCGCGATGGCGCCGGCGACGCTGGTGGCGCAGGGTGCGATGGTCACCGATCTGGATGGTCCGCTGCTGCTGGCCGAAGACCGCGATGCCCCGCTGACCTTTGATGAGGCCGGTGTGCATGGACCTGAGGCCGCGCTCTGGGGGTAAGCCCCGGCGCGACGCACCAAAACCCAAACTGACAGCCCCATTCTGCCTTTCACAAAGGCGGGGCTGTTGTTGCGCCCTGTTGCCGCGTCCCATCGTGGCGCAGCCAGCTAATGCTTGACACATCGGGCAATGCGCCCAAGAAGAAACCAACCCAAATTCAGGAGCCAGTGATGACCCGCACCGTATTCGTTAACGGAGAGTATTTGCCCGAAACCGACGCCAAAATCTCGATCTTTGATCGTGGTTTCCTGATGGCGGATGGCGTCTATGAGGTGACCAGCGTGCTGGGTGGCAAGCTGATCGATTTTGACGGTCACCTGAAACGGCTGGAACGGTCGCTGAATGAGCTGGATATGGACAAACCAGCTGAGTTTGACGACCTGCTGGAGATCCACCGCAAGCTGGTTGAGCTGAACGGCATCGAAGAGGGCATGATCTACCTGCAGGTCACCCGTGGCGCCCCCGGCGACCGTGACTTTGTCTTCCCCGATCCGGCAGAAACCCGTCCGACGCTGGTGCTGTTCACCCAGAACAAGCCGGGTCTGGCCGATAGCCCTGCCGCCCAGAAAGGCATCAAGGTCATTTCGATCGAAGATATCCGCTGGGGCCGCCGTGACATCAAAACCGTGCAGCTGCTCTACCCGTCGATGGGCAAGATGATGGCGAAGAAAGCCGGTTGTGATGACGCCTGGCTGGTCGAAGAGGGCAAGGTGACCGAAGGCACTTCGAACAACGCCTATATCGTCAAAGACGGCAAGATCATCACCCGTGCGCTGAGCAATGACATCCTGCACGGCATCACCCGAGCGGCCGTGCTGCGGTTCGCCCGCGAAGCCCAGATGGAAGTGGTGGAGCGCAGCTTCACCATTGAAGAAGCGCAACAGGCGGATGAGGCTTTTGTGACCTCCGCCTCGACCTTCGTGATGCCAGTTGTTGAAATTGATGGCGCTGCGATTGGTGAGGGCGCGGTTGGTCCGGTGGCCAAACGCCTGCGCGAAATCTATCTGGATGAGAGCCTGAAGGCAGCAGTCTAACCCACCTGACAGGGCGAAATGCGCAAGGGCGGCCAGTGGCCGCCCTTTTGCGTTGCGTTGCCGTTAGGTCGCAGTCTCCCGGGGGTTGCGCTTAACGCAAGTTGCCGGGATGGCAAGATATTCTAATGAGGGGCGCTAGTTTTTTGACGGTTATGCTCTTTTCGGTTGAAGTGCCTGTGTCATATCCGATACCCGACGGTATGGGCAGCCAAAGTGAGTGGCGCTGTTTTCAGCGGTGGTTGCCCAAGGCTTCTGCCTGCCGGGGGGCGGGCAGAAGCCGACCTACCCTTCAAACCGATAGCTTGAGGCCGTGACACCACCAAATATGTCCTTCTGGTGGTAGCTGCGCTGGGCGGTTGCCCCTTCGGCGGCACCAAGGGCGGCAAACAGCGGCGCCAGGTGATCCTCTTGGGCGTGGCACTCCCGCGCAAAGGGGGCCTGCTCCCAGTTCAGGATCGCCTCACGCCGTGCCTCAGGCGGCAGCGCCAGTGCCTCATGCAGCCAGGCATCAAAGGCTTCGGAGGGCACCTTGGCCTTTGGGCCAAACTGGCGCAGGTTGTGATAGCTGAGGCCGGAGCCGATGATCAGCACGCCGTCATCACGCAGGGGCGCCAAGGCGCGGCCCATGTCCCAGTGTTTTTCAGGGTCATACCCCTGCTGGAGCGAGACCTGGAACAGCGGCACATCCGCCTCGGGATAGATCAGCGCCATCGGTACGAAGGTGCCGTGGTCATAACCCATCGTATCATCCAGCCGCGTCGGCAGACCCGCCTGATGCAGCCGCTGCGCCACATCCTCGGCCAGGTCCGGCGCGCCGGGGGCGGGGTAGCTCAGCTCATAGGTTTCTGGCGGGAAGCCGTGATAGTCATAGACCATCCGCGGACGTTTGCAGTGCATCACCGCAAAACTCTCGGTTTCCCAATGGCCTGAGATCATCAGAACCGCTTTGGGTTTCTGATGCAACTCGGCTGAAATCTGGCGCAGGGAGGCCGCAAGGGGCTCCAGCTCCTGTGCCATGTTGGGCACCCAGGGCCAGGGGCCGCCGCCGTGAGAAATGAAATGTGTTGGCAGGGTCATGTCACGTGCCTTTGCTGCTAAGAAGGTGTTGCAGCAAAGGTAGGGGGGCACGGAGCCTGCGAAAACGCCGCTTGCCCCACAGATTATGTGCAGATCTGCGCGATCTCTTTCGCCGTGTCGGCGGCGCCAAGAACTCTCGTTCAGGTGTTAGACCCAAGTTGTAACAAAAAGACCTGAGGCCGGTTTGCGCGGCCTCAGGTCAAAGAATGCTTGGGGTAAGGGGCGGATTATTTGCCCGCGTCACCAACGTTTTCGGCAAAGGCCTTGGTGAACTCGGCCTGTTTTTCCGCGCTGGCGTCGGTTTGATAGTTGGTTTTCCACTCATCCATCGTCATGCCGTAGAAAATCTCACGCGCGGCGTTTTTGTCCATCTCGATGCCACGTTCATTGGCGGCTTCCTGGTACCAGCGGCTGAGGCAGTTGCGGCAGAACCCGGCGAGGTTCATCATGTCGATGTTTTGCACATCGGTGCGTTTTTCCATCAGGTGTTCACGCAGCGCGCGGAAGGCGGCGGCTTCCAGCTCAATCCGGGTTTGATCGTCCATGTCTGTCTCCTTTTAGCGTGTCACAACACGCGTTTGGCGTAAGAGGCACCGTGCATATCCACCGCCTCAGCTGTCAGGCTGCCCACCTCTGGCAGGTGGGCTTTCATCACATCTAGCACAATCCCGGTGAGATGCGATTTGGTCGCATCGTCGCGCCCCGGCAGAAGCCGCAGGGTGGCGTGGGTGTAGCTTTGCGGATCCGTTCCAATGACGCCAAAGGGTTGCGAGCAGGCGCGGATTTTCAGGCTGGCGGGGTTGGGAATTGCCGGTTCTTTCGCCAGCGCGTCAAACAGGGCCTGACAGAGCGATTGCAGATCAGCCTGGGTTTCAAGGCCGTCAGAGTATTCCAGAACAACATGGGGCATGGTGGGGCTTTCTCAGACGCCGCTGCGCGACAGGGTTTCGGTCAGGATCGGGGCCAGGCGCTGCCCCCATTGGGCCTGCTGCTGGTCGGTTTCGATCAGGTCATTGCGGATCTCAATCAGGGCGTTGGGACGGCCATGCGCGGTGGCATGGGTGTCAATCGCATCACCGGGCAGATAGCCGGTGTAGGGTTCGTTGTCCCCGACACAAAGGTGCTGTTCCTCCTCCAGCCGGGTGATCAGCGGCTGGGCGTAGCGCCCATCCTCCGCCCAGAGCACACCGATATGCCAAGGGCGCGGCGCGCGGCCCTGCAGCTGCGGGGTGAAGGAATGCATTGAGATGATCACCGTATCGTCGCGCCGTGCCGCCAGGTCTGCCAGGGCTGCGTGATAGGGGCGGTAAAAGGCGTCGAGCCGCCGCTCCAGCTCAGCCGCGTCGGCATGGCGGTTGGCGGGGATGATGGTGCCGTCATAGAGCTTCATCAGCAGGGTCGGATCATCGTCACCACGGTTGGGATCAATCACCAGCCGTGAGAAATCCGACAGGATTGCGGCACAACCCAAGGCATCGGCCAGCGCCCGGGTCACCCCGGCGGCGCCGACGTCATAGGCAATGTGGCGGTTCATATCGCCCGCGCCCAACCCCAATTCGCCGCCATTCAAAAAGGGTGGAACGGTGTTGGTGGCATGGTCGCAGGTGATCAGGAAGCGGCTGTCGCGGTCACCGCCGTGAATGTGGAAGGGATGGTAGGTCATGAAACTTTCACTTGGTTTGAAAAGCCTCTATGCCACTTTGCGCGTGATTGGAATTGTTTCTGCCGTACCATATGCGTATAAGGCAGCGAAGTTAGCGGTAACATTGGCCTGCTAGGAAGGGAATTGATCTGATATGAGACGCTTTCGCAACGTGAAAATCGTGGCCACTTTGGGCCCGGCCTCCAGCGACTATGAAACCATCCGTGCGCTGCATGAAGCCGGGGCGGACGTGTTCCGCCTGAACATGAGCCACGGCGACCACGAAGAAATCCGCGAACGTCACGCGATCATTCGTCAGGTGGAAAAAGACCTGAACAACCCGGTGGGCATTCTGGCCGACCTGCAGGGCCCGAAGCTGCGTGTGGGTGTCTTTGCCAATGAGGCGGAGGAGCTGGAGAACGGCGCAAGCTTCCGTCTGGATCTTGATGAGACCCCGGGTGATGCAACGCGTGTCTGCCTGCCGCACAAAGAGATCTTTGATGCGCTGGAAGTGGGCACCACCCTGTTGGTCAACGATGGCAAGATCCGCCTGAAAGTGACCGAATGCGGCTCTGACTTTGCTGAAACCGAGGTGATTGCGGGCGGCACAATCTCAAACCGTAAAGGTGTGAACGTGCCGGATGTGGTGCTGCCGTTGGCGGCGCTGTCGGAGAAGGACAAGAAGGACCTGGAGTTCGTCTGTCAGCTGGGTGTTGACTGGCTGGCGCTGAGCTTTGTGCAGCGTCCCGAGGATGTCTGGGAAGCGCGCAATCTGGCCAATGGCCGGGCCGCCATCCTGTCGAAGATTGAAAAGCCTGCGGCGGTGAAAGCCTTTGAAGAGATCCTTGATGTCTCGGATGGGATCATGGTGGCGCGTGGCGATCTGGGTGTGGAACTGCCGGTGCAGAACGTCCCGCCGATCCAGAAACGCCTGATCCGCAAGTGCCGCAAAGTGGCCAAGCCGGTGATCGTGGCAACGCAGATGCTGGAATCGATGATCGATTCGCCGATGCCCACCCGGGCTGAGGTGTCGGATGTGGCAACCGCCATCTACGAAGGCGCCGATGCCATCATGCTGAGCGCAGAATCCGCTGCCGGGTCCTTCCCGATCGAAGCGGTGACCACGATGAACAACGTGGCAGTCGAAGTGGAAAGCGATGCCACCTACACCGAAATCATCGAGGCCAGCCGCATCGCGGACCGCAAAACCGTTGCCGATGGCATCGTTGCGGCTGCACGTGAGATTGCGGAAACCACCGATATTAAGGCGATCTGCTGTTACACCCAGTCAGGGACCACGGCGCTGCTGGTGTCGCGGGAACGTCCGCGGGTGCCGATCATCGCGCTGACCCCGCTGCGCGACACGGCGCGTCGTCTGGCGCTGAGCTGGGGCACCGATTGTGTGGTCATCAGCGGCGATGTCGATCGCTTCAAACAGGCGGTGGTCAATGCGGCGCGGGCAGCGCGGATGGGCGGCTATGCCACTGAGGACGATCAGATCCTTGTCACCGCGGGTGTGCCGTTCAATGTGACAGGCACCACCAACATTCTGCGGGTGGCCCCCTGTGCAGAACGTTTGATCTACGCCACCGATCCGGAATAACCTCTGCTGCAGGGCAGCCAGAGGGGCATCAAGATGCAGGCGGATTTGATCATGGTTATTGGCGTGGTGATCGCCTGTTTTGCGATCCCCGCCTTCGTTTCCGCCTGGAGTGAGAAAGAAGCGCCGCGTGCAGCGGCGCTTTTTGTGCTTATCGGCTTTGCGCTGGGCTTTTACGCCACAACGGTCAAGCCCGGCGGCTTTGCCTTGATGGATATTCCGATGGCCTTTGTCATCGTGGCAGGTCAGGTTCTGAACTGATTCTGCAGGCTTTCGGTCGCCCGCCTTATTTTATTGGCGATTACGGTGCAGATTCCCCCTTGCCAGCGGCGCCCATCCCCCCTAAAGAAGCGGCCTGTCTGCGCGGCCGGCTATATGGCATGCCGAGTCGCGTGTAATCGTACAAAGACTAGGAGACGAAAATGCCTAAGATGAAGACCAAGTCGAGCGCCAAAAAGCGCTTCAAGGTGACCGCGACCGGTAAAGTGATCGCAGGTCAGGCCGGCAAACGCCACGGCATGATCAAACGCACCAAGAAATTCATCCGCGACGCTCGCGGCACCACCACGCTGTCGGCTCCCGACGCGAAAATCGTCAAGGGCTATATGCCCTACGACCGCTAAGTAGAGGAGAGCTGATATGTCCCGCGTTAAAGGTGGTACCACGACTCACGCCCGCCACAAGAAGGTCATTAAGGCAGCAAAAGGCTATTACGGCCGCCGCAAGAACACCTTCAAGGTCGCCCGTCAGGCCGTTGACAAGGCGAACCAGTACGCAACCCGCGACCGTAAGAACCGCAAGCGTAACTTCCGTGCGCTGTGGATCCAGCGTATCAACGCTGCTGTACGTGCACATGACGAAGCGCTGACATACTCGCGTTTCATCAACGGTCTGGGCCTGGCTGGCATCGAAGTTGACCGTAAAGTACTGGCCGACCTGGCCGTACATGAGCCCGACGCTTTCGGCGCAATCGTCGAAAAAGCCAAGGCCGCTCTGGCGTAAGCCAAGCACTCGGTTACAAGATCAAAGGCGGTGCCCCCGGGTGCCGCCTTTTTCGTTGTTTATTAGGATTTCGCCGTGGTGGATGCGGCATCAGAAATTTTGAGGCTGCTATGACAACTGATCGATCGCCCACGCTGCATATGCTCTGTGGCAAAATCGCCTCGGGCAAGTCGACGCTTTGCGCCCGGTTGAGTGCAGCGCCGGGCACGGTTCTGTTGTCTGAGGATGATTGGCTGGCAGCGCTCTATGGTGATCAGATGCAAACGCCGCAGGATTTCCTGCGCTGTTCGGCGGCGCTGCGCTCGGTCGTTGGGCCGCATGTGAAGCAGTTGCTGGCTGAGGGCCTGTCGGTGGTGTTGGATTTTCAGGCCAACACAGTGGCAAGCCGCAGCTGGATGAAGGGGCTGCTGGCGCAGACAGGGGCCGCACATCAGCTGCATGTGATGACCACGCCGGATGCGCTGTGCCTGCAACGTCTGAAAGCCCGCAATGCGGCGGGAGAACATGCCTTTGCCGCGACGGAGGCGCAGTTTGCCCAGTTTGCCAAACACTACGCCGAACCCAGCGCTGAGGAAGGGTTCACCATTGTGCTGCATGACGCCAGCTAGCGACGTTTGAGCTTATTGAAGCGCGGTTTGACTGAAGTACCCCGAGTCAAATTCGCCTAGCGGTGCGCAAATGTGCCGCCGCCGCGTTGTTTTGCGGCTGAGGGGCTGCATTGCTTGACAGCAACGGGCGGCGCCCTGTTTGCTGTTGTAAATTATAGCTATTTGGATTGTGCGATGACTGCTTTTTACCCTCTGGACCCGGAAACGCTGAGCATCCCGCAGCAGCGCGCCAAGGAAATTGGCGCCACTTTGGCGGCGGAGTATCAGGCGCAGGCGCCGTATCACTACACAAGCGTCGACAATTTCCTGCCATTGGAGGTGCTGGAAAAGGTGCGGGCTGAGGTGATGGCGCTGCCGGATCAGGATCCGGAGTTTTCCAGCGGCAATGAAAAGCTCAAGACCTCCTATAATCCCGACCGCCTGCCGCCCTACACCCGCTCGGTGTTTCAGGCGCTGAACGCGCGGCCTTTCATCCAGTTTCTGGAAAACATGTCAGGCATCAAGGGGCTGATCCCCGATCCCTATTTCATGGGCGGCGGCATTCACCGGATCAACACCACCGGGTTCTTGGATATCCATGCGGATTTCAATCACCACTCGATCATGAACCTGGAGCGGCGCCTCAACGTGCTGATCTACCTCAATCCTGACTGGCAGGAGGACTATGGCGGATCCTTTGAGATCTGGACCAATGACATGAGTGAGAAGGTGGAAGGCTTCGTGCCGATCATGAACCGGATGTGCTGTTTTTCCACCGGCAATAACACCATGCATGGCAACCCTGAGCCGGTGAACCATCCCGACGGTCAGCCGCGCCTGTCCATTGCGCTTTACTACTACACAGCCACCTGGGAAGAGGGGCGCACGGCGCAGTCCACCGTGTTCAAACGCCGTCCCGGCAGTGAGGATGCGCGCAGCTATGAGGGCACGTTGCGGGTGGTGCGCGATGTGGTGCCGCCGGTGCTTTATCGCAAGACCAACAATCTGATCCGCAAGCTGCGCGGCGTTGACCGCGCCAAGTAGAGTGGCGGAGTTGTGCCTCCGTTGCGTCTGGGTCTCAACCCGTGCGCGCCCCTGTGTCCAACCCTTGCGTTTTATGGCTCTGCTCGCTAGCAGGGGCGTAACGGAATTGGAGGGGTCGGATGGACGATCTGAAACAGAAATACCTCAGCGCGATTGCCGATGCAGGCGATGAGGCCGCGCTGGAAGACCTGCGGGTGCAGGCAGTGGGTAAAAAGGGCGAGGTCAGCCTGAAGATGCGCGAGCTGGGCAAGATGACGCCCGAAGAGCGTCAGGTGGCAGGCCCGGCGCTGAACGCGCTGAAGGATGAGATCAACTCGGCCCTGGCCGCGAAGAAAGCCGCGCTGGCCGATGCAGCGCTGGAAGAGCGTCTGCGCACCGAATGGCTGGATGTGACCCTGCCGGGCCGGACCGAGCGTCGCGGCACCATCCACCCGATTTCGCAGGTCAGCGAAGAGATCGCCGCGATCTTTGCCAACCTTGGCTTCGCCGTGGCCGAAGGCCCGCAGATCGAAACCGATTGGTACAACTTCGACAGCCTCAACATCCCGCCGCATCACCCCGCGCGGCAGGAGTTTGACACCTTTTACATGAACCGTGCCGAAGGCGACGATCGCCCGCCGCACGTTCTGCGCACCCACACCTCGCCGGTACAGACCCGCGCGATGGAAAAGCAGGGCGCTCCGATCCGTGTGATCGCGCCGGGCCGTGTGTACCGCTCGGACTATGACCAGACCCACACGCCGATGTTCCACCAGGTGGAGGGGCTGTGCATCGACAAGGATGTGTCGATGGCGAACCTCAAATGGGTGCTGGAAGAGTTCTTTGCCGCCTTCTTTGAAATCGACGGCATCAAGACCCGTTTCCGCGCCTCGCACTTCCCGTTCACGGAACCGTCGGCCGAGGTGGATATCCAGTGTTCCTGGGTGGATGGCCAGCTGAAGATCGGTGAAGGCGATGACTGGATGGAGGTGCTGGGCTCCGGCATGGTGCATCCGAAGGTGCTGGAAGCGGCAGGTGTGAACCCCGATGAATGGCAGGGCTTTGCCTTTGGCATGGGGATCGACCGTCTGGCGATGCTGAAATACGGCATCCCCGACCTGCGCGCCTTCTTTGACAGCGACCTGCGTTGGTTGCGCCACTACGGCTTTGCCTCGCTGGACGTGCCGACCCTGCACGGTGGGCTGTCGCGGTAATGATCGCAGGCTTCTTCATTTTTGTGATTGTGCTTCAGTTTGCTTGGTTCGGCATTTGTTGGAATGTCCGGTTGAACACACCATCGGTCAAGCCAAGGCTTTGGGCGTACGCAACAATGAAAGGGGCAAAGCGCGATTATGCAAATGCAGCATCGCTTCATCCTGCGGAACATGAAATTTTGTTGGGGGTTTTGAAGAAGGTGGAAGCGAAAAACTCTACTCTTCTGACCGCTTGGGTTTTTGTTGGCGCAGCGTTGCTAGCGGCTGTTTCGATGGAGACCCGCACACTCATGCTGGAGATCTATGCAGGAATGACTTTAGTGCTTATTCCTTTCGTTCTTTCCAGTCTGTGTGGTGTTCGGCAATTGGATCAGGAAGAATTTGCAAAGTTCTCCACGAACTCTCACGCGGCATGGGTCATAAACGGACAGCGTGCTTTGATCCTTGATATGTTGGAGAAAGAGGCGCTGTTTCGCTTTTCAAGCCAAGGCGCAAAGCTGTATATTCCGGTTTGCCTTTTGCTTTTCGTGTCGACCATTTTGGGACGCGCATACGTTGAGGCTGAGCCGTTAGATTGTGCAGCTACGCTGGTTTGCCAACTAAGTAAGTTAGGAGGCTGACGATGGGCAGCGCACACTATCACGCGGGGGCGTCAGTCCCGCATCGTATTCGACCCGCCCACATGGGCGGGTGCGATTGCACCCACCCCGGGCCGGGCGCGATGCTTCGGGCCCTCACGACCGATTTGAATTCTCTCCTGAAGGAGATTGAGACATGAAATTCACCCTCTCCTGGCTGAAAGAGCACCTGGACACCCAGGCAAGCCTTGATGAAATCCTCTACGCCCTGACCGACCTGGGTCTGGAAGTGGAAGAGGTCACCGATCCGGCGGCGACGCTGAAGGGGTTCACCCTTGCCAAGATCGAAGAGGCCGAAAAACACCCCGACGCCGACAAGCTGCGCGTCTGTAAAGTCGCCACCGACGAAGGCGAAAAGCAGATCGTCTGCGGCGCGCCGAATGCGCGGGCGGGCATCACCGTGGTGCTGTGTAAACCGGGCATGTATATCCCCGGCCTCGACATCACCATCAAGGTGGGCAAGATCCGCGGCGTCGAAAGCCACGGCATGATGGCCTCCATGCGTGAGCTGGAGCTGGGCGACGATCACGACGGCATCATCGAACTGCCTTCGGGTGAGGTTGGTGAGAGCTTTGCCGACTGGCTGGCCACCAACATGCCGGAAAAAGTGGATCCGGTGATTGAGATTGCAATCACCCCGAACCGTCCCGATGCCCTGGGCGTGCGCGGCATTGCGCTGGACCTGGCGGCCCGGGGTCTGGGTGAGATGAAGCCGGCCAAAACCGCATCTGTTGCCGGCAGCTTCACATCCACCATCAACGTCACCATTGACGAAGACACCCGCGAAGGCGGTTGTGAGGTCTTTGCCGGGCGTTTGATCAAAGGTGTAAAAAACGGCCCCTCGCCGGAATGGCTGCAGCAGCGCCTGACCGCGATTGGTCTGCGCCCGATTTCGACGCTGGTCGATATCACCAACTTCTTCACCTATGACCGCAACCGTCCGCTGCACGTCTTTGACGCCGATAAGGTCAAAGGCGACCTGCGGGTGCACCGCGCCGAGGGTGGCGAGACCCTGCTGGGTCTGGATGAGAAGGAATACACCTTCTCCGCCGGTCAGGTGGTGATTTCGGATGACAACGGTGTGGAATCCATCGGTGGCATCATGGGTGGTGAGGTGTCTGGTTGTACCGAAGAGACCGTGAATGTCTTCCTTGAGGCGGCGTTCTGGGACACCATTCAGATTGCCAAAACCGGCCGTGCGCTGAAAATCAACTCGGACGCACGCTATCGCAACGAACGCGGCATTGATCCGGCCTACAACATGCAGGCGATGGAAGATGCCACCCAGATGATCCTGGACCTCTGCGGTGGTGAAGCCTCCGAGGTTGTGGTTGCAGGTGAGGTGCCGGATGTGGCGCGTGCCTATAAGCTGGATACCGATCGTGTGCAGTCGCTGGTGGGTATGGAGATCCCTGCTAACACTCAGCGTGAGACCCTGACCAAACTGGGTTTCGTGATGGAAGGTGACATGGCCCATGTGCCCAGCTGGCGCCCTGACGTGCAGGGTTCTGCCGATCTGGTGGAAGAGGTGGCGCGTGTTGCCTCGCTCACCAAGCTGGAGCCGATCCCACTGGCGCGCCCCTCTGCCGGGGTGCCGCGTCCGACCCAACTGCCGATCCAGCGCCGCGAGCAGATCGCGCGCCGCACCACGGCGTCGCTGGGCTACAACGAATGTGTGACCTATAGCTTCATCGACCGTAAATCGGCGGAACTGTTCGGCGGCGGCGACAATGCCACCATGCTGGACAACCCGATTTCTTCTGAGATGAGCCATATGCGTCCGGCGTTGCTGCCGGGTCTGCTCCAGGCCGCAGCCCGCAACCAGGCGCGTGGTTTCAACGACATGGCGTTGTTTGAATGTGGTCCGGCCTTCCACGGTGGGGAACCGGGCGAACAGCACCTGCTGGTCACCGGTCTGCTGATTGGTCAGACCGGTCCGAAAGATGTGCATGGCGCGTCGCGTCCAGTCGATGTTTATGACGCCAAGGCGGATGCTGAGGCCGTGCTGGCCGCCATCGGGGCACCTGCCAAGGTGCAGATCCTGCGTGGTGTGCAGGACTGGTGGCATCCGGGCCGTTCGGGCAAGATCTGCCTGGGTCCGAAAAAGGTGCTGGGCGTCTTTGGTGAGATCCACCCGAAAATCCTGCAGGAAATGGGTGTGAAAGGGCCAGCCGTGGCCTTCACCCTGTTCCCCGAGGAAATTCCGCAGCCGAAGAAGAAATCGGCCACCCGTCCGGCGCTGGATATCAGCGATCTGCAGGCGGTGGAGCGGGACTTTGCCTTTGTGGTGGATGCTGAGGTTGAGGCGCTGACGCTGGTCAACGCCGCGGCTGGCGCCGACAAGGCCCTGATCGAAGAAGTGCGGGTCTTTGACCAGTTCATCGGTGGGTCTTTGGGCGAGGGCAAGAAGTCCATCGCCATCACCGTGCGTCTGCAGCCAAGCGATAAAACCTTGAAAGAAAAGAATATCGAGGCTGTGGCAAGCAAGATCGTCGAAAAGGTCAGCAAGGCCACCGGCGGCGCGCTGCGCGGTTAAACCTGATGCAAGAGATCCGATCAGCCCGACCAGATGAGGCAGAAGCCTTGGCCGGGCTGATCGATGCAGCCTACCAGCCCTACCGCGACCGCGGCATTGTTTTGCCTGATGTCAGCGGCGGCTTGGATGAGGCCATTGCGGCCGGACAGGTCTGGGTCATTGGTGAAGTGCCTTTGGGTGTCCTGATGATGACCACCACGCCGCCCGATGCCCATCTGATGAACATCGCCGTCTCTGCCGCTGCCAAGGGGCAGGGGATTGGCGGGCAGTTGATCCGATTTGCGCTGGACCATGCGCGCTTGACGGGATGTCGTCGGATGGCCTTGGCCACTCATAAAGACATCCCCGAAAACGTTGCGCTTTATGAACACCTTGGCTGGCAGGTGACTGCGCGTGACGGCATGAAAGTGCTGATGTCGCGGGATCTTTGACAGGGTCAGTCTGAGAATTTGGCCTCGGGCTTTTGCGCGAGAAATTCGGCCAGCAGATCAAAGACCAACCGGATGCGGCGGCTGGTGTGCAGCTCCCGGTGTGTGGTCAGCCAGATCGGAAAGACCACGGGGGCCAGATCGGGCAGCACACGTTCCACATCGGGGGTGGCGGCGGCGACGTCATCGGCCATGGCCGCAATGCCGAAGCCCTGACGCGCCAATTCCCAGGAAACAACGCCGCTTTCACTGCCGATGCGAAAGTTCTTTTCGGTGATCGGGAAGCCCAGCGGGTGCAGGAAGCCCAGCATCCGGTTCACATCGCCAAAGCTGATGAAGTCATGGTCGCGCAGATCGTCCAGCGTTTCGGGGCGGCCCTTGCGGTCAAGGTAGTCGGAGGAGGCGTAGAAGTATCCCCGCGCCTCACGCACCAGACGGGCAATCAGATCGGGTTGATCCGGGCGGACGTGGCGGATGGCGATGTCCGCCTCACGCCGCATCAGATCGCGGATGTCATTGGCGGCGACAATGTCAATTTCCAGCTGCGGGGCGCGGGCGCGCAGCTCTTTCATGATCGGGGGCAACAGATAGGCTGAGAACACATCGCTGGCGGTGATCCGCACCACGCCCTCCACCGCCTGTGACTGGCCCGAGGCAACCAGCGCCACCTGATCAGCGGCGGCGTTCATGGCGCGCACGTGCTGCAGCAGCTCCTCCCCGGCCTGGGTCAGCACCAGATTGCGCCCGACCCGTTCAAACAGCATCAGGTTCAACTCAGCCTCCAACGCAGTGACCTGTCGGCCCAGCGTTGGCTGGGTCAGCCCCAGTTTGCGGGCCGCAGCCGAGAGCGAGCCCTCCTCGGCGGTGGCCAGAAAGGCGCGCATATGGTTCCAGTCAAAACTGTTGGCCCCTTGGATCATGGTATCCTCAGCTGCGCCCGAACAGGCGGCGTTTATGCGTTTACGTATGGATGACTTGCAAATTTCCGCAATTTTTATCGCCTTTCTGCATGGCTATCTTCAAGGTGAAAAGATGAGGGTGTGCAAATGACGGCTCAAATGACCAATCAGAAGACGGCGAAGTTCTGGGACAACGTGGCGGATGGCTATGTCAAATCCATGATCGGGGATATGGCGGCCTATGAATATACGCTGGAACGCTCGGCGTCTTACATGAAGGCGACCGATGAGGTGCTGGAACTGGGCTGCGGCACCGGGATGACCGCGGTCCGGCTGGCACCGCATGTGGCCCGTTTCACTGGGTCGGACGTGTCGGAGGGGATGCTGAAACATTGCCGCGCCCGCGCCGAGGAGGCTGGGGCAGAGAACCTGACCTTCACCCAGGCGATGGTGGGCGATCAGACCTTTAAGGGACAGCAGTTTGATGTGGTGATGGCCCATTCCCTGCTGCATCTGCTGCCGGATCTGGAACAGCGGCTGACCGATATTCGCGACCTTGTGAAACCCGGTGGTCTGCTGATCAGCAAAACCGTCTGTCTGGGCGAAGGGCGCAGCCTGAAGGCGCGGGGCATTCGCATGCTGATCCCGATGATGCAGATGGTCGGCAAGGCGCCCTATGTGAACTCCATCTCGGTCTCAGAGCTGGAGGGGCTGTTGACCTGGGCGGGCTTCAAGATCGTGGAAAGCGGCAACTTCCCCAACAAGGTGCCGCCGGCGCGCTATCTGGTGGCCAGAAAGATCTGAGCGCGGTCCTGTGGTCTGATTTGAAACTCCTTCGCTCTGGGCAAGGGGCATGTGGCGGGCTAGACAGGTTTCCAAATGAATGGAGGGCGCGATATGACGCTGAAAGTATACCTGTCTGGCGAGATTCACACCGATTGGCGTGAGCAGATCATTGAGGGCGCAAAAGAGCTGGATGTCAGCTTCTCTTCGCCCAACACCGATCACGATTCCAGCGATGACTGTGGTGTGGCGATTCTGGGCGAGGAGCCAAACAAGTTCTGGCACGACCACAAAGGCGCCAAGCTGAACGCGATCCGCACCCGCACCCTGATTGGTGAGGCCGATGTGGTGGTTGTGCGCTTTGGCGAGAAGTACAAACAGTGGAACGCCGCCTTTGATGCAGGCTATGCTGCCGCTCTGGGTAAATCGCTGATCGTGCTGCACCCGCCAGAGCATCAGCACGCGCTGAAAGAGGTCGACGCGGCCGCATTGGCGGTGGCCGAACAGCCCGGTCAGGTGGTTGAGATGCTGCGCTATGTGCTGACCGGCGCGTTGCCGAAGTGATCACAACAGCCGGGGCAGAGGGGTTCAATGCACCGCTGCCCCTTGAAATCGGGCGCGGATAAGCGTATCTGCGCCCCATCCTGACAGAGAAGACAGACATAATGGCACGTACAAATCCGCTTCAGTTCATTCAGCAGGTCCGCGGCGAAGTGGGCAAGGTTGTCTGGCCGACCCGTCGTGAAGTTCTGCTGACCACCGTAATGGTGTTCATCATGGCCACCGTCACGGCGCTGTTCTTTGCCCTTGTTGATATGGGGATCAAAGGCGGTCTGCGCGGGGTTCTGTCGCTGTTTGGCTGATCCGATCAGGCGCGGCCGGGGGACCGGCATCTGCGCCTTTTCTCTTGAAATCCTGCGCCCTGCGGCGTAGGTGGGAAATCTAACCGGTTAGGGCGTGCGGCGATTCGAGTTGCACGCCGTATTTTTGTTCCGGGTAGCCGCAGATGAGATCTGCGAATGAGTTTTGAATTCCGACCAGAGGGCCAGAGATGCCCAAGGTCGCAGGTGCGGAGACACAGAAGATGGCGAAGCGTTGGTATTCGGTGAGCGTTCTCTCGAACTTCGAGAAGAAGGTGGCCGAGCAGATCCGTACCTCCGTGGAAGAAAACGGTCTGGAAGATGAGATCGTAGAGGTGCTGGTGCCGACCGAAGAGGTCATCGAAGTACGCCGCGGTAAGAAAGTCACCACTGAGCGTCGCTTCATGCCCGGCTACGTGCTGGTGCGCATGGAGATGAGCGATCGCGGGTATCACCTGATTTCGACCATCAACCGCGTGACCGGTTTCCTTGGTCCGCAGGGGCGCCCGATGCCGATGCGCGATGCTGAGGTGAACCAGATCCTCAACCGCGTTCAGGAAGGCGAGGAGCAGCCGCGTACCCTGATCCGCTTTGAGGTGGGGGAGAAGGTCAAAGTGAACGACGGCCCGTTCGAAGACTTCGACGGTATGATCGAAGAAGTGGACGACGAAGCCCAGAAGCTGAAGGTTTCGGTGTCGATCTTTGGTCGCGAAACCCCGGTGGAGCTGGACTTCACCCAGGTGACCAAGCAGGGCTGATCCGGCACCGCTTGAAGAGACAGAGTTTTGCAAAGCGCGTTCCGATCGGGGCGCGCTTTTGCTTTGGGCGGCTGGCAACGGGCGGTTGGCAAATTGGTATCGTTGCCTAGAGGCAACAAAATCTGATTTCTGGTCTGTCCCCCTACACAATCGGCGCTTGAGAGGGTCTTTGCCGCGCAGGGGATAATGCGAGGAAATCGAAAATGGTGAAAACAAATATGTTAGCCCGACTTATGACTGGCGCGGCGTTGAGCGTTGTTGCTGGCATGGCAGCCGCAGACCAGCCGCTTTTTGAATTTGGTCTTGAATTTGGCCATACGTGGCGGGACGGCGATGCGGTGAATTCCAGCGTCAATTTTGACGGCGAGCTGGCCGAGATCCCGGAATATTTCTCGGGCGCGCTGAGCTTTACCGGCACCAACCACTTTGACTCGGGCCTGATCCTGCAGGGTGGTCTGCGTTATGAGCGCAGCTTTGCGGATGAGTTTGGTGAAGATCTGGATCCCGGTGATCCGGATCCGGAAGCGGATGACACCTACAAGCAGGGTGCGCTGGCGACGCTGCAGCTGGGCCGCGTGATCGGTGACACCTACTGGGGTGGCTACGGCACCGTGGGTCAGGTGAGCTTCATCGAGCCTGATGATGATCAGGATGCTACCTTTGGCGTTCTGGGTGCGCAGATGGAATACCGCGCTGACAACTGGTCTGTTGGTGGCTCGTTGGGCTATCTGACCTCGGACGCGGAAGATGAAGAAGGCGCAGATGAAGCGCTGATCCTTTCCGGCAACGGCACCTATTACTTCAACAACGGGGCGTCGCGCCTCAGCGGTCGTTTGTCCTATCTGGATGGCTGGATCGACAACGACAGCCCGGCGGATGAACGCGATGAGCTGCGGATGCTGGAGGCCTCGATCATTTTGGAGAACCAGCTGAACTGGTCGTCTGATCGCGATTGGTCTGCCTTTGTGGGTCTGCATTGGCTGGGCTATGAGGAAAAAGACGAAATCGGAGATCTGGAGAAGGCTTCTGATACCTACATCTCGGCCGGTATCCGGGTGAGCCTGGGTGGCAAAGGCCTGCAGGGGCGTGATCGTTATCAGGCGCCGGCGCTGCCGGATTACCTGCGGATCGTTCAGGCTGGCCCGGTTGTCGACTAAACTGGCCCGCAGCCTATAAAACAACGGCGCGCGGCACGATATGGCGGTGCTGGGGCTTGTCAAAACCCTGCCCTCAGTGTAGATCGCGCGTCACCTGCCGCTCATGCGGCGAATCCCTCGTGGGAGGCACGGCCATCGCGATGGTCTAACCCAACCACGGCAACGTAGGCCAAGGGACGCGTCCCGCGGCTGTTTGAAAAGGAAAAGACAATGGCTAAGAAGCTCGTTGGCACCCTGAAACTGCAGGTGCCCGCCGGTCAAGCTAACCCGTCCCCGCCGGTAGGTCCGGCTCTGGGTCAGCGCGGCATCAACATCATGGAATTCTGTAAGGCCTTCAACGCGAAGACCCAGGAAATGGATCCTGGCGCGCCTTGCCCGACCGTGATCAGCTACTACCAGGACAAGTCCTTCACCATGGACATCAAGACGCCGCCTGCGTCTTACTACCTGAAGAAAGCTGCCAAGCTGAAATCCGGCGCCAACAACCCCGGTCGTGAGACCGTAGGTTCGGTATCTGTGGCTCAGGTGAAAGAAATCGCCGAAGCCAAGATGAAAGATCTGAACGCCAACGACATCGACGCGGCAATGCAGATCATCCTGGGCTCCGCCCGCTCCATGGGCATCGAGGTGAAGTAAGATGGCAAAGCTCGGAAAACGTACCGCCGCTGCGCGTGAAGCCTTCGCTGGCAAAGCAGACGTCACCGTTGAAGAAGCTGTTGCACTGGTGAAAGCCAACGCAACCGCCAAATTCGACGAGACCGTTGAAATCGCTGTGAACCTGGGTGTTGACCCGCGTCACGCTGACCAGATGGTCCGCGGCGTTGTTGGTCTGCCGAACGGCACCGGTAAATCGGTTCGTGTTGCTGTATTTGCGCGCGGCCCGAAAGCCGAAGAAGCTCAGGCTGCAGGTGCAGACATCGTAGGCGCCGAAGACCTGATGGAAACCATCCAGGGCGGCACCATCGATTTCGATCGCTGCATCGCGACCCCGGACATGATGCCGGTTGTTGGCCGTCTGGGTAAAATCCTGGGCCCGCGCAACCTGATGCCGAACCCCAAAGTTGGCACCGTGACCATGGACGTGAAAGCGGCCGTGGAAGCTGCCAAAGGTGGTGAAGTTCAGTTCAAAGTCGAAAAAGCTGGTGTGATCCACGCCGGTGTTGGCAAAGCCTCCTTCGACGAAGGCAAGCTGGTTGAAAACATCCGTGCCTTTGTTGACGCGGTTCAGAAAGCCAAGCCCGCAGGCGCCAAAGGTGCCTACATGAAGAAGATCGCAATCTCTTCGACCATGGGCCCGGGCGTTTCTGTCAACGTGGATAACGCCAACGGCAACTGATCTCTGCGATCAGATTTGAATTTGAAAGGCGCACCTCACCGGTGCGCCTTTTCTTTTGCCCGCAGCGCGCCAGATTAAACGCGATGCTGCCGAGCAACCCCAGCCGGGGTCCGCAGCCAGAAGGACGCACCGCCGCAACGGAAGGGATCCGATGGCAACTGCACGAGAAAACGCAATCAACCTCTATATGCATGGGATCCGCGATGGGCATCCGCGTGCGGCCGTCGCGAAATACACCGGCGCGCGCTACACCCAGCATTCAACCGGCGTGGCAGATGGGGCCGAGGGGTTCATTGCGTTTTTTGAAGCCTTCATCGCCCGCAACCCGGATCGCGATATTCAGATCATCCGGGCGCTGCAGGATGGCAACCACGTGTTTATCCATGCCCATCAATCGCTAAATGGCGGGGAAAGTGTCTGGATCACCACGGATTTCTTCGACAGCGATGATGAGGGGCGCATCATTGAGCATTGGGATGTGATCGGGGCCGGCGCGCCAGCCAACCCTTCGGGACGCACGCAGGTGGATGGCCCCACGGAGATACGCGACCTTGAGAAGACAGAGGCGAACAAGGCGCTGGTGGCGGCGTTTATTCAGACCTGCCTGATAGATCGCGATCTTGAGCGGGCGTCGGACTTTATCAATCCGGACAGCTACCATCAGTACAATCCTGATGTCGGCGACGGTTTGGATGCCTTCCTAAGCCACTTTGCGCCCGCCTCGACCCCGCTGTCTTATCAGGAGTGTTTCCTGATGGTCGGCGAGGGCAATTTTGTCGCCACTTTGAACCGCGCCCGCTGGAAGCATCAGGACCTGTGTCAGGTGGATCTGTTCCGGGTGGACAACGGCAAGATCGTGGAGCATTGGGACAATTCAGAACCGGTGCCCCCGCCTGAGGAATGGGCCAACTCGGGCAAATTCTGAGGGTTCTGCGGCGGCTTCGTTGCAAATTGTGCTGAAAAAGATGCTGTTTTCCGGCTTGGCGGTTAGGGGCTTGGAAACCCTTTGGCGGCGATGCTCAACAATGATAGGGTCACTGCAATTGCAGCAAGGATCGCGGAACACCGCGGCGTAGGAAGCAGGCATATTTTGGACAGTAAAGCGTTGATTGAACGCGCCAAGACGCTGAAAGGCGATGCGCGCGTGACGCGGATTGAAGAAATTCGCATGATGGCCTTTGCCGCGCTGCATGGCGTGCAGGGGCCATTTGATGCGTGGCACTACTATGCTGAGTTGAAGAAGCTGAAGCGCAATCCGCCGTCAATTCTGTTCAATGAAGCCATGGTTGCAACCTGTGTGTTTGGTCAATTGCGGCCATCCGGCACGGTGCGGGCGTTGAGCGATCTGAAAGCGCAGCGTCTTGAGGCCGGGCAGGGGGCGGAATTTGAAGCATTTGAAACGCTTCTTGGCGCGCGCATCCCAACAAACCATGCCTACAATGGGCCAACCTTTGAGACGATGAACCATGATCGTATATGGGGCGCGGTCGGATCGCATATCGAGGCGCTGGAGCAGATGGGCTATCAGTGTTTTCTGAACTCGGGCACACTGCTGGGTGTGGTGCGCGATGGCAAATTGATCGACCATGACGATGATGTGGATCTGGCACTGATCCTGCAGGCCGACAACGAAGCTGACGCCGCTGAGGAATGGCGCCAACTGTGGGCGCAGCTGGGTGAGCTGGGGCTTGATGGAACCGGAGGGCTGGATACGCCCGGGATTTACAAGCTGAAAGGGCAGGATGGCTGTGAGATCGATCTGTTCCCGGCTTGGGTGAAAGAGGGCCGCATGTATATCTACCCGCATACCTACGGTGACCTGAGTGCCGACGATGTGCTGCCGCTGACGCCCTGTGGTGTCTCAGGTCGGCCGATGCCGGCAGAGCCGGAGAAGATGTTGGCGGTGAACTATGGCCCCGGCTGGCGCGAGCCGGATCCCTATTTTAAATTCCCCTGGAGCCAGGCGCGTACCCGGTTCAAGGGCTTTCTGGAGGCCGTCGCATGAGCGCAGCACGTACCAGCAGAACGGTTTTGACCTACGGCACGTTTGATCTGTTTCACTTCGGCCATGTCCGGCTGTTGCAGCGGCTGGCCAAGATGGGCGATCGGCTGATCGTGGCCTGTTCGACGGATGAGTTTAACGCGGTGAAGGGCAAGAAGACGGTGGTGCCTTATGAGAACCGCGTCGAAGTGCTGGAGGCCTGTCGTTACGTCGATCTGGTGATCCCGGAAACCGACTGGGCGCAGAAGCGGCAGGATGTGCAACGTTATGACGTTGACGTCTTTGCGATGGGCGATGATTGGACGGGCAAGTTTGATGATCTGGCAGATCTGTGTGACGTGGTCTATCTGCCGCGCACCGAAAACGTCTCAACCACGGATCTGAAACGCGCGGTGATCCGCACCCAGAACGCCAAAGCCTTGGGGTTGCCGGAAAATTTTTCCTTCGCGGACTGATCTTCTTGGCGGCATCGCATCGCCTTTGCCGGCGGTTTTGCAATTTGGCTGATTTTGCTGTAAGGTTGTGAGCGGCGTTACTTGGCGCCGGTTGTTGGGGCATCCCTCAGGGAATGCAGCTGCCTGTCGGTTTTCCGGCGGGTTTTCCTGTTGGGGACTTGCGCCCGGTCTGTTTTCACAATAATTACCTCTCACGCTGTCAGCGTACGATTCGTCGTGCGCTGTTTTGCGTTTCGTCCAAGACGGTGGGTGACTTCGGTAACGGGGTCTTAATTTCCCTCCTGAGACGGGAATACGACAAAGATTAGCCGAAGGCTTCCTTCGGGTGATGTTGGCGCAGCCCCGTAAAAAGGACCTGAGTGTCGGACCTCGTCCGGCAGACAAGAGCCGGGGGGTAACCCCCAAATTTGGAGTGAAACTGTGGATAGAGCACAAAAAGAGAAGTTGGTCGAAGAGCTCGGCCAGATCTTTGACAGCTCTGGCGTTGTGGTCGTAGCCCACTACGCAGGTCTCACGGTTGCTGAGATGCAGGACCTGCGCGCACGCGCACGTGAGGCTGATGCCTCGGTCCGCGTTGCCAAGAACAGGCTCGCCAAGATCGCCCTTGAGGGTAAGCCCTGTGAAAGCATGGGTGAATACCTGACGGGTATGACCGTTCTGACCTACTCGGAAGACCCTGTAGCGGCCGCTAAGGTTGCTGCTGGTTTCGCCAAGGATAACTCGAAGTTCGAGATCCTCGGTGGTGCCATGGGTGAGAACGCTCTCGACGTTGCTGGCGTTGAAGCCGTGTCCAAAATGCCGTCCCGCGAGGAGCTTATTGCTACCATCGCAGGCATGCTGGGCGCACCTGCTTCGAACATCGCCGGCGCGATTGGCGCACCTGCCTCGGATATCGCGGGCATCCTGTCTACTATCGAAGACAAGGCGGAAGCCGCGTAAGCAACCTAATGATCTGCGTGGGGCGAAGCTCACACGTTGGAACACACTTAAACATACGGAAACAGTACAATGGCTGATCTGAAAGCACTTGCAGAAAGCATCGTGGGTCTGACCCTGCTGGAAGCACAAGAACTGAAAACCATCCTGAAGGATGAGTACGGCATCGAGCCCGCCGCTGGCGGCGCGGTAATGGTTGCAGCTGGCGGCGACGCCGGTGGCGCAGCTGCCGAAGAGAAAACCGAATTTGACGTGATCCTGAAGTCGGCTGGCGACAAAAAGATCAACGTCATCAAAGAAGTCCGCGGCATCACCGGCCTGGGCCTGAAAGAAGCAAAAGAGCTGGTTGAAGCCGGCGGCAAAGCCGTCAAAGAAGGCGTCGACAAAGCTGAAGCCGAAGACATCAAAGCCAAGCTGGAAGCAGCTGGCGCCGAAGTCGAGCTGAAGTAATCAGCGCCGGGGCAACCCGGTTGGCAAAAGATTTGGCTGGGTCCGGGATTTCTCGGGCCCAGCCGAACCTGTCTTGGCAAGTGCCTCAATCACAAGTGGTGTGAGGTTTTTTCCAAGGTCTGGTTCAGCGATCGGGAGGCCTCTGGTGGGACAGAGGCCATGAATGGATCGAAACTGACCTGTTTCGGATGGGCGTGGCGCCGGGGCCCGACGGCTGCCACAACCGGTTAGAAACGAAAGGTGACACCTGTCATGGCTCAAAGCTTTCTTGGCCAGAAACGTTTGCGCAAATACTACGGCAAAATCCGCGAAGTGCTGGAGATGCCGAACCTGATCGAGGTTCAGAAATCCTCGTATGATCTTTTCCTCCGCTCTGGTGATTCCGAGATGCCGACTGACGGCGAAGGTATCATGGGCGTGTTCCAGTCGGTCTTCCCGATCAAGGACTTCAACGAAACCTCCGTACTGGAGTTCGTGAAGTACGAGCTGGAAAAACCAAAATATGACGTCGAAGAGTGCATGCAGCGCGACATGACCTACAGCGCACCGCTGAAGGTTACCCTGCGTCTGATCGTGTTTGATGTCGACGAAGACACTGGCGCCAAGTCGGTGAAGGACATCAAAGAACAGGACGTCTTCATGGGCGACATGCCTCTGATGACCCCGAACGGGACCTTCATTGTGAACGGCACCGAGCGTGTGATCGTTTCGCAGATGCACCGTTCGCCGGGCGTGTTCTTCGATCACGACAAAGGTAAAACTCACAGCTCGGGTAAGCTGCTGTTCGCCTGCCGCATCATCCCCTACCGCGGTTCCTGGCTGGACTTTGAGTTTGACGCCAAAGACATCGTGTTCGCACGGATCGACCGTCGTCGTAAGCTGCCTGTGACCACCCTGCTTTATGCGCTGGGTCTGGACCAGGAAGGCATCATGGATGCCTATTATGACACCGTCGATTTCAAACTGGAAAAAGGTCAGAAGGGCTGGATCACCAAGTTCTTCCCCGAGCGTGTGCGCGGCACCCGCCCGACCTATGATCTGGTTGATGCAGGCACCGGTGAGATCATCGCCGAAGCCGGCAAGAAGGTGACCCCGCGTGCGGTCAAGAAGATCCTCGACGAAGGCAAGATCACCGAACTGCTGGTGCCCTTCACCCACATCGTGGGCAAATTCGTTGCCAAGGATATCATCAACGAAGAAACCGGTGCGATCTACGTCGAAGCTGGTGATGAACTGACCCTGGAATACGACAAAGACGGTGAAGTGACCGGTGGTTCCCTGCAGGAGCTGCTGGACGCGGGCATCACCGAGATTCCGGTTCTGGACATCGACAACGTCAACGTGGGCGCCTACATGCGCAACACTCTGGTACAGGACAAGAACCTGAACCGTGAGAGCGCGCTGATGGACATCTACCGCGTAATGCGTCCGGGTGAGCCGCCGACCGTTGAAGCCGCGTCGAACCTGTTCGACACGCTGTTCTTTGACAGCGAGCGTTACGACCTGTCGGCCGTTGGTCGCGTGAAGATGAACATGCGTCTGGCTCTGGATGCCGAAGACACCCAGCGGACCCTGCGCAAGGAAGACATCGTATCCTGCATCAAAGCGCTGGTTGACCTGCGTGATGGCCGTGGCGACATCGATGACATCGACCACCTCGGCAACCGTCGTGTGCGCTCGGTCGGCGAACTGATGGAAAACCAGTACCGTGTTGGCCTGCTGCGCATGGAACGTGCGATCAAAGAGCGTATGAGCTCGGTTGAGATCGACACGGTGATGCCGCAGGATCTGATCAACGCGAAACCTGCAGCGGCGGCTGTACGTGAATTCTTCGGCTCGTCGCAGCTGTCGCAGTTCATGGACCAGACCAACCCGCTTTCGGAAGTGACCCACAAACGCCGTCTGTCGGCGCTTGGCCCGGGCGGTCTGACCCGTGAACGTGCTGGCTTTGAGGTGCGTGACGTTCACGCCACTCACTATGGCCGCATGTGTCCGATTGAGACGCCGGAAGGTCCGAACATTGGTCTGATCAACTCGCTGGCGACCTTTGCTCGCGTGAACAAGTATGGCTTCATCGAGACCCCTTACCGCGTTGTAAACGAAGGTAAAGTCACCGACGAAGTGCACTACATGTCGGCGACCGAAGAAATGCGCCACACTGTGGCTCAGGCGAACGCCTCGCTGGACGAAGAAGGCCGGTTCCAGAACGAACTGGTGTCGACCCGTCAAGCCGGTGACTACACCCTGGCCCCGCGTGACAACGTTGACCTGATCGACGTGTCGCCCAAGCAGTTGGTCTCGGTTGCAGCCTCGCTGATTCCGTTCCTGGAAAACGACGACGCGAACCGCGCCCTGATGGGTTCGAACATGCAACGTCAGGCCGTTCCGCTGCTGCGCGCCGAAGCGCCGCTGGTGGGTACCGGTATCGAAGAAGTTGTGGCCCGTGACTCGGGTGCTGCGATCATGGCGAAACGCGCCGGTATCATCGACCAGGTCGATGCCCAGCGTATCGTTATCCGCGCCACCGAAGATCTGGAGCTGGGCGATGCAGGCGTAGACATCTACCGCATGCGCAAGTTCCAGCGTTCGAACCAGAACACCTGCATCAACCAGCGTCCGCTGGTGAAAGTGGGTCAGCGGGTTTCGAAAGGTGAAGTTGTAGCAGACGGTCCGTCTACCGATATCGGTGAACTGGCGCTGGGTAAAAACGTGATCGTCGCGTTCATGCCCTGGAACGGCTACAACTACGAAGACTCGATCCTGATCTCTGAGCGTATTGCACGTGACGACGTCTTCACCTCGATCCACATTGAGGAATTCGAAGTCGCCGCCCGTGACACCAAGCTGGGTCCGGAAGAGATCACCCGCGACATCCCGAACGTCGGTGAAGAAGCGCTGCGCAACCTCGATGAGGCTGGCATCGTTTACATCGGTGCGGATGTTGAGCCGGGCGATATCCTCGTCGGTAAGATCACCCCGAAAGGTGAATCGCCGATGACCCCGGAAGAGAAGCTGCTGCGCGCCATCTTTGGTGAGAAAGCTTCGGACGTGCGCGACACCTCGCTGCGCGTGAAGCCGGGTGATTTCGGTACCGTTGTTGAGGTCCGCGTCTTCAACCGCCACGGCGTTGAAAAAGACGAGCGTGCCCTGCAGATCGAACGTGAAGAGGTGGAACGCCTTGCACGTGACCGTGACGACGAGCTGGCGATCCTGGATCGCAACATCTACGCCCGTCTGCGCGACATGCTGATCGGCAAGGTGGCTGTGAAGGGGCCGAAAGGCGTGAAACCGTCGTCGGTCATCAACGAAGACCTGCTGGAAACCCTGACCCGTGGTCAGTGGTGGCAGCTGGCCCTGGAAGAAGAGGGTGATGCCCAGATCGTGGAAGCGCTGCATGAGCAGTATGAAGCGCAGAAACGTGCCCTGGACGCCCGCTTTGAAGACAAGGTTGAGAAGGTCCGTCGTGGTGACGATCTGCCGCCGGGTGTGATGAAGATGGTTAAAGTCTTCATCGCGGTGAAGCGTAAGCTGCAGCCGGGCGATAAGATGGCGGGTCGCCACGGGAACAAAGGTGTGATTTCGCGCGTTGTTCCGATGGAAGACATGCCGTTCCTGGCAGATGGTACCCCGGTTGACTTCTGTCTGAACCCGCTGGGCGTTCCGTCGCGTATGAACGTTGGTCAGATCCTTGAAACCCACATGGGTTGGGCCGCACGCGGTCTGGGTCTGAAAATCGACGACGCGCTGCAGGACTACCGTCGCACCGGCGATCTGACCCCGGTTCGCGAAGCGATGCAGCACGCCTATGGCGACAACGTCTATCAGGAAGGCCTGGCCAACCTGGAAGAGGCGGATCTGCTGGAAGCTGCAGGCAATGTGACCCGTGGTGTTCCGATCGCGACTCCGGTTTTCGACGGCGCCAAGGAACTGGACGTGAACGACGCGCTGCTGCGTGCGGGCTTCTCGGAATCGGGTCAGTCGATCCTGTTTGACGGCCGCACCGGTGAACAGTTCGCCCGTCCTGTGACCGTGGGTGTGAAATACCTGCTGAAACTGCATCACCTGGTGGATGACAAAATCCACGCACGTTCGACCGGTCCGTACTCGCTTGTTACTCAGCAGCCGCTGGGTGGTAAGGCACAGTTCGGTGGTCAGCGTTTCGGGGAAATGGAAGTTTGGGCGCTGGAAGCATACGGCGCGGCTTACACCCTGCAGGAAATGCTCACCGTTAAGTCGGATGACGTGGCAGGCCGGACCAAGGTCTACGAAAGCATCGTCAAGGGCGAGGATAACTTCGAAGCGGGCATCCCAGAATCGTTCAACGTTCTGGTCAAAGAAGTCCGTGGCCTCGGCCTGAATATGGAACTCCTGGATGCGGAGGAAGAGGAGTAAGGGCCTCGGCCCTTCCTTCCGTCCCCCCTTCCGCAAGATTTGAGGTATCAAAATGAACCAGGAACTGACGAACAACCCGTTCAACCCGCTGACCCCGCCGAAGGTCTTTGACGAGATCCGCGTTTCGCTGGCTTCGCCCGAGCGTATCCTGTCGTGGTCCTACGGTGAGATCAAAAAACCGGAAACCATCAACTACCGGACCTTCAAGCCTGAGCGCGACGGTCTGTTCTGTGCGCGTATCTTTGGCCCGATCAAAGATTACGAATGCCTCTGCGGCAAATATAAGCGCATGAAGTATCGCGGCGTTGTCTGCGAGAAATGTGGTGTTGAAGTTACCCTCCAGAAAGTGCGCCGTGAGCGTATGGGCCACATCGAGCTGGCCGCGCCTGTTGCACATATCTGGTTCCTGAAATCGCTGCCGTCCCGCATCGGTCTGATGCTGGATATGACGCTGCGTGATCTGGAACGTGTGCTGTACTTTGAAAACTACGTCGTCATCGAGCCGGGTCTGACCGACCTGCAATACGGCCAGATGATGTCCGAAGAAGAGTACATGGACGCCCAGGACCAGTACGGCATGGACGCCTTCACCGCCAACATCGGTGCGGAAGCGATCCGTGAGATGCTGTCGGCGATCGATCTGGAATCTGAAGCCGAGCAGCTGCGCGCTGAACTGGCCGAGGCAACCGGTGAACTGAAGCCGAAGAAAATCATCAAGCGTCTGAAGGTTGTTGAAGCCTTCCTCGAGTCGGGCAACCGTCCTGAGTGGATGATCATGACCGTTGTGCCTGTGATCCCGCCAGAACTGCGCCCGCTGGTGCCGCTGGATGGTGGCCGTTTCGCGACCTCCGACCTCAACGACCTCTACCGTCGTGTGATCAACCGGAACAACCGTCTGAAGCGTCTGATCGAACTGCGTGCGCCTGACATCATCGTCCGCAACGAAAAGCGGATGCTGCAGGAATCTGTTGACGCCCTGTTTGACAACGGCCGTCGCGGTCGTGTCATCACCGGTGCCAACAAGCGTCCGCTGAAATCGCTCAGCGACATGCTGAAAGGTAAGCAGGGTCGTTTCCGTCAGAACCTTTTGGGTAAGCGCGTCGACTTCTCGGGCCGTTCGGTCATTGTGACCGGTCCGGAGCTGAAGCTGCACCAGTGTGGTCTGCCGAAAAAGATGGCGCTGGAGCTGTTCAAGCCCTTCATCTACTCGCGTCTGGAAGCGCGCGGTCTGTCTTCGACCGTGAAGCAAGCCAAGAAGCTGGTGGAAAAAGAGCGTCCTGAGGTGTGGGATATCCTCGATGAGGTGATCCGCGAACACCCGGTTCTGCTGAACCGTGCACCGACGCTGCACCGTCTGGGCATCCAGGCGTTTGAACCCACGCTGATCGAAGGTAAGGCTATTCAGCTGCACCCGCTGGTCTGCTCGGCGTTCAACGCGGACTTTGACGGTGACCAGATGGCTGTTCACGTGCCGCTTTCGCTGGAAGCCCAGCTGGAAGCGCGTGTTCTGATGATGTCGACGAACAACGTTCTGTCGCCTGCAAACGGCGCCCCGATCATCGTTCCTTCGCAGGACATGATCTTGGGTCTCTACTACCTCACCATCGCCCGCGATGGCATGAAGGGCGAAGGCATGGTCTTCTCCTCGCTGGAAGAGGTCATGTACGCGCTGGACGCTGGTGAGGTGCACCTGCACTCCAAGATCAAGGCCCGCGTGCCGCAGATCGACGAAAACGGCATGGAAGTGCAGCAGATCTTTGAAACCACCCCGGGCCGTGTCCGTCTTGGCGCCCTGCTGCCGCAGAACGCCAAAGCACCGTTTGAGCTGGTGAACCGTCTGCTGCGGAAGAAAGAAGTGCAGCAGGTCATCGACACCGTCTACCGTTACTGCGGTCAGAAAGAGTCGGTCATCTTCTGTGACCAGATCATGTCGATGGGCTTCAAAGAAGCGTTCAAGGCCGGTATCTCGTTCGGTAAGGACGACATGGTGATCCCCGATAACAAGTGGACCATCGTGAACGAGACCCGCGATCTGGTGAAAGACTTCGAACAGCAGTACATGGACGGTCTGATCACTCAGGGCGAAAAGTACAACAAAGTTGTCGATGCGTGGTCGAAGTGTAACGACAAGGTCACCGACGCCATGATGGGCACCATCTCGGCGATCCCGACCGATGAGAACGGCGCTGAACTGGAACCGAACTCGGTTTACATGATGGCCCACTCGGGTGCGCGTGGCTCGGTCACACAGATGAAGCAGCTGGGCGGGATGCGCGGCCTGATGGCAAAGCCGAACGGCGACATCATCGAGACCCCGATTATCTCGAACTTTAAAGAAGGCCTGTCGGTTCTCGAGTACTTCAACTCGACCCACGGTGCCCGTAAAGGTCTGTCGGATACGGCGCTTAAGACGGCGAACTCGGGTTACCTGACCCGTCGTCTGGTGGACGTGGCGCAGGATTGTATCGTTCGCGATCGTGATTGTGGCACCGAAAACGCCATCACGGTTGAACCTGCTGTCAACGACGGTGAAGTTGTTGCGTCGATCGGTGAGCGTATGCTGGGCCGTGTCATCGCTGAGGACGTCATGAAGCCGGGCACCGATGAGGTGATTGCGGCCCGTGGCACCCTGGTGGATGAACGTATGGCAGATGCCATCGAAGATGCCGGTGTTCAGACCGCTCAGGTCCGCAGCCCGCTGACCTGTGAAAGCGAGGATGGCGTCTGTGCCACCTGCTACGGCCGTGACCTGGCCCGTGGTACCCCGGTGAACGTCGGCGAAGCCGTCGGCATCATCGCGGCACAGTCGATCGGTGAACCTGGTACACAGCTGACGATGCGGACCTTCCACATCGGCGGCGTTGCACAGGGTGGTCAGCAGTCGTTCCTCGAAGCCAGCCAGGAAGGCACCGTTGAGTTTGAGAACCCGCAGGTTCTGACCAACTCCAACGGCGAAGTTCTGGTTATCGGTCGGAACATGAAGCTGAAGATCATGGACAACGGTGAAGAGCGCGCCAGCCACAAGCTGGGCTACGGCACCAAGCTGTTCGTCTCGGAAGATCAGAAAGTTGCCCGTGGCGACAAACTGTTCGAATGGGACCCCTTCACCCTGCCGATCATCGCCGAGAAAGACGGTACTGCTAAGTATGTTGACCTGATCAGCGGCATCGCCGTTCGTGATGAGACCGACGAAGCCACCGGTATGACCCAGAAGATCGTGATCGACTGGCGTGCAGCACCGAAAGGCAATGAGCTGAAGCCGGAAATCATTCTGGTGGGCGGCGATGGTGAACCGGTGCGTAACGCACAGGGTCACCCGCTGACCCACCCGATGTCGGTGGACGCCATTCTGTCGGTTGAAGATGGCCAGCAGATCCAGGCCGGTGACGTTGTTGCGCGTATCCCGCGTGAAGGCGCCAAGACCAAGGACATTACCGGTGGTCTGCCGCGCGTTGCGGAACTGTTCGAAGCCCGTCGTCCGAAAGACCACGCGATCATCGCCGAAATCGATGGTTACGTGCGCTTTGGCCGCGACTACAAGAACAAGCGTCGCATCACCATCGAGGCTGCCGAGGAAGGTCGCGAGCCCGTCGAATACATGGTGCCCAAAGGCAAGCATATTCCTGTTCAGGAAGGTGACTTCGTCCAGAAGGGTGACTACATCATGGACGGTAACCCGGCCCCACACGACATCCTGTCGATCATGGGCGTTGGCGCGCTGGCGGACTATATGATCAACGAGGTGCAGGAGGTTTACCGACTGCAGGGCGTTAAGATCAACGACAAGCACATCGAAGTGATTGTGCGCCAGATGCTGAAGAAGTGGGAGATTTCGGACAGCGGTGACACCACCCTGCTGAAAGGCGAACACGTCGAAAAGACCGAACTGGACGAGGCCAACGAAAAGGCCATCGCCCGCGGTGGTCGCCCGGCATCCGGTGGTCCGATCCTGTTGGGTATCACCAAAGCGTCGCTGCAGACCCGTTCGTTCATGTCGGCTGCGTCGTTCCAGGAAACCACCCGCGTGCTCACCGAAGCGTCGGTTCAGGGCAAGCGCGACCGTCTGGTTGGCCTCAAGGAGAACATCCTTGTTGGTCGCCTGATCCCAGCCGGTACCGGTGGCGCCACCGATCGCGTCCGTCGCATTGCGCGTTCGCGTGACAATGTGGTGCTGGAAGCCCGTCGTGAAGAGGCAGAAGCCGCCGCAGCGCTGGCCGCGCCGATTGACGACATGGCTGGTGGCGAAAGCTTCGACACCCTGGTCGATACCCCGGAAAGCCGCGACGAATAAGTCGCCGCCCACCTGGGTTGAGAAAGATAGAAAGGCCCTCGCTTTGCGGGGGCCTTTTTGCTGTTATGCATCGCGAAAAACGGGCCATTGCGCAGGAGAGGCAGATGAAAATGTATCAGGTGGATGCCTTCAGCAATGAGGTGTTCAAAGGCAACCCGGCGGCGGTGCTGCTGTTGGACCAGCCGATGGAAGATACGCTGATGCAGAACATTGCGGCGGAAAACAATCTGGCGGAAACGGCCTTTGCCCTGCCTCTGGAGCCAGGCGGCTGGCATCTGCGCTGGTTCACCCCGACGCAGGAAGTGGAATTTTGCGGCCATGCAACCCTGGCCACCGCGCATGTGCTGATCGCCCATCAGGGCTGTGCGGGGCCGTTGCAGTTTAAGACCCGCGTGGGCCGGATCACCGTGACTGAGGCAGCGATTGATCGGGCTGGGGCAGGGCAGGTGGGCTATCAGCTGGATCTGCCCCGGTTTGCGCCAGAGCCATTGGAAGCTTTGCCGCCGGAGATTGCTGAGACTTTCGCAGAAAGACCACAGGCGCTATTCCGCAATTTCGAAAACCTGTTTGTTGTTTTGCAGGATGAGGCAGCGGTGCGCGGTTTTGAGCCGGATCTGCCTGCCATGGCCAAGCTGGGCCGGCTTGGCGTGGTGGTGACCACGCGGGCGGACGCTGACCTGGAGGCTGACTTTGTCTCGCGCTATTTTGCACCGGGGGCGGGCATTCCCGAAGATCCGGTGACGGGATCGACCCATTCCACCCTTGTGCCCTATTGGGCGGAGGCCTTGGGCAAGTCTGATCTGCTGGCCTATCAGGCGTCTAAACGCGGTGGTTGGTTACACTGCACCGATACGGGGGACCGCGTTCTGGTGCGGGGGCAGGCGGTGACCTATATGGCGGCGGATCTTACCCTGCCGGTGGCGACTGACTGACCGATCGCGCTACGCCTGAGGCAAGCGGGGCCTCCGGCGGGAGTATTTGCAGAACATTGAAAGGGGTACGCGCCGATACCGGGTTTTGCCAGATTTGACTTCGCCTGATTTGACTTTGCCGCAGCCTTTGGCCACAGTCGGCCAGTCGCGCGGCCGAGGAGGGCGCGCGCGATTTTCATGGAGATGCAGCATGCCCCTTTCCGACAACACGCGCGGTGCGTTGTTGATGATGGCCTCTATGGCGGCCTTTACCTTCAATGATGCGTTCATGAAATCGTTGGCAGGCACGGTGCCGTTGTTTCAGCTGCTGTTTCTGCGTGGGGTGATGACCTCAGCGATGACCGGGGGCTGGGCGCTGAAACAGGGGGCCTACCGGGTGCAGCTGCCCGCCAAGGACTGGGGGCTGGTGGCGCTGCGGGTGATTGCCGAAGTTGGCGCGGCCTATTTCTTTCTGACGGCGCTGTTTGTCTCACCCCTGGCCAATGTTACCGCGATCTTGCAATCGCTGCCGCTGACCGTGACGCTGGCCGCATCGATCCTGTTTGGCGAGGCGATTGGCTGGCGCCGGATGTCGGCGATTTTTGTTGGCTTTCTTGGGGTGCTGCTGATCATCCGTCCGGGGCCGGACGGGTTTGACATCAATTCGATCTACGTGCTGATTGCCGTTGCCTTTATCACCATGCGGGATCTGGCGACCCGGCGGCTGTCACCGGAGGTGCCATCGATGCTGGTCACCTCGCTAAGTGCAGTTGGGGTGATGGTCTTCTTTGGGCTGGGCGCCCTGGGGCAGGAGTGGGTCAGTCTGGACAGCCGCGCCTGGGCCGTGACCGCGCTGGCGGCGCTGATGGTCATGGGGGGCTATATGTTTTCGGTCATGGTGATGCGGGTGGGGGAGATTTCCTTCATCGCGCCGTTCCGCTACACCAGCCTGGTCTGGGCGTTGCTGCTGGGTTGGTTGGTTTTTGGCGATTGGCCGGATCCGGTGACTCTGCTGGGGGCGGCGATTGTGGTCGGCAGCGGCATGTTCATGCTCTACCGTGAGGGCCAGATTGCCCGTCGCAAAAAGCGCCAGAACCAGCCGGTGCGGGGCAGCTGAGGGGGTGGCCCTCAGCCCGTGGGTCCGGCGGCGCCGGGCCAGCGCGGGCAGGCTCTGTTGACAAGCGGTGCGACTCCCCCTATATGCCGCTTCATCCGGCTCACGGGGGACGTCCCAATTACGCCGAATCCATAACTGAGAAGGCCAAGTCCTAAGCTACTTTGAAGCTTGCGACCTCTGGAAACTCACCGCGTTGTTTGCCTCGGTACGGGAACATCGCGGGTTTTGCGCTATGCAGACGTGTGTTGCGCAAACCGTCATCGTCCGGGGCCCTGGCCGCGGATAAAACATTGTGAAGCAAACGGGAAAGTGACCCTATGCCAACGATCCAACAGCTGATCCGCAAGCCGCGTCAGCCTAAAGTCAAACGCTCCAAATCGATGCACCTGGAGCAGTGCCCGCAGAAACGCGGCGTCTGCACCCGCGTCTACACCACCACTCCGAAGAAGCCGAACTCGGCGATGCGTAAAGTTGCGAAGGTTCGCCTGACCAACGGCTTCGAAGTGATTTCCTACATCCCGGGTGAAAGCCACAACCTTCAGGAGCACTCGGTGGTTCTGATCCGTGGCGGTCGTGTAAAAGACCTTCCCGGTGTGCGTTACCACATCCTGCGCGGTGTTCTGGATACCCAGGGCGTTAAAGACCGTAAGCAACGTCGTTCGAAATACGGCGCCAAGCGTCCGAAGTAAGGAGATCGAAGAATGTCTCGTCGTCACGCTGCAGAAAAGCGCGAAGTACTGCCCGACGCCAAATATGGCGACCGCGTACTGACCAAGTTCATGAACAACCTGATGATCGACGGTAAGAAGTCGGTTGCGGAAAAGATCGTCTACAACGCGCTGGACCGCGTTGAAGGTAAGATCAAACGCGCCCCCGTCGAAGTGTTCCACGAAGCACTGGACAACATCAAACCCGCCGTTGAGGTTCGCTCGCGTCGTGTTGGTGGTGCCACCTACCAGGTTCCTGTCGAAGTGCGCCCTGAGCGCCGTGAAGCACTGGCCATCCGCTGGTTGATCTCGGCCTCGCGTTCGCGCAACGAAAACACCATGGAAGAGCGTCTCGCCGGCGAACTGCTGGATGCTGTGCAATCCCGTGGTGCCGCTGTTAAGAAGCGCGAAGATACTCACAAGATGGCAGACGCGAACAAAGCGTTCAGCCATTACCGCTGGTAATTCCATAGGGGCATTAGACCAATGGCACGCGAATATCCGCTCGAACTATACCGTAACTTCGGTATCATGGCGCACATCGATGCAGGTAAAACCACCTGCTCGGAGCGCATCCTGTACTACACCGGTAAAGAACATAACATCGGTGAGGTGCACGATGGTGCGGCCACCATGGACTGGATGGAACAGGAACAAGAGCGCGGGATCACCATCACCTCGGCTGCGACCACTACTTTCTGGGAACGCACCGAAGATGGTCAAACCGCTCAGACTCCGAAGCACCGTCTGAACATCATCGACACCCCCGGCCACGTTGACTTCACCATTGAAGTTGAGCGTTCGCTGGCGGTTCTCGATGGTGCTGTCTGTGTTCTGGACGCAAACGCTGGTGTTGAACCCCAGACCGAAACCGTGTGGCGTCAGGCTGACCGCTACAAGGTTCCGCGGATGGTTTTCGTCAACAAAATGGACAAGATCGGCGCAGACTTCTTCAACTGCGTTCGCATGATCGAAGACCGTACCGGCGCACGCGCTGTACCGGTTGCTTTCCCGATCGGCGCCGAAACCGAGCTGGAAGGCCTGGTTGACCTGGTGACCATGGAAGAGTGGCTGTGGCAGGGTGAAGACCTGGGCGCTTCCTGGGTCAAAGCACCGATCCGTGAGAGCCTGCAGGACCTGGCTGCTGAGTGGCGCGAAAAGATGGTCGAAGCGGCCGTTGAGCAAGACGAAGAAGCCATGATGGAATACCTGGAAGGCGAAGAGCCTTCGGTTGAGAAGCTGCGTGAGCTGCTTCGCAAAGGTACCCTGGCCCTGGACTTCGTTCCTGTTCTTGGCGGTTCGGCGTTCAAAAACAAAGGTGTACAGCCGCTGCTGAACGCCGTGATCGACTATCTGCCCAGCCCGCTGGACGTTGTTGATTACATGGGCTTCGCACCGGGTGACGAAACCGAAGAGCGTAACATTGCCCGTCGTGCAGACGACGACATGGCGTTCTCGGGTCTGGCGTTCAAAATCATGAACGACCCCTTCGTTGGCTCGCTGACCTTCACCCGTATCTACTCGGGCGTTCTGAACAAGGGCGACAGCATCCTGAACTCGACCAAAGGCAAGAAAGAGCGCGTTGGTCGTATGATGATGATGCACTCGATCAAGCGTGACGAGATCGAAGAGGCATTTGCAGGCGACATCATCGCGCTGGCGGGTCTGAAAGACACCACCACCGGTGACACCCTCTGCGACGCCAAAGAGCCGGTTGTTCTGGAAACCATGACCTTCCCTGATCCGGTGATCGAAATCGCCGTTGAGCCCAAAACCAAGGGTGACCAGGAGAAGATGTCGCAGGGTCTGGCCCGTCTGGCCGCTGAAGACCCCTCCTTCCGTGTGGAAACTGACCTGGAATCGGGCCAGACCATCATGAAAGGCATGGGCGAACTTCACCTCGACATTCTGGTTGATCGTCTGAAGCGTGAATTCAAGGTTGAAGCGAACATCGGTGCACCTCAGGTTGCTTACCGTGAGACCATCAGCCACGAAGCCGAAGTTGACTACACCCACAAGAAACAGTCGGGTGGTTCGGGTCAGTTCGGTCGCGTTAAGCTGGTCATCACCCCCACCGAGGCGGGCGAAGGTTACTCCTTCGAGTCCAAGATCGTTGGTGGTGCAGTGCCGAAGGAATACATCCCCGGTGTTGAAAAAGGCATCCAGTCCGTCATGGACAGCGGCCCTCTGGCTGGCTTCCCCGTGATCGACTTCAAGGTTGCCCTGATCGACGGTGCATACCACGATGTGGACTCCTCGGTTCTGGCCTTTGAAATTGCTGCACGTGCAGGTATGCGCGAAGGCATGAAGAAGGCAGGCGCTAAGCTGCTGGAACCGATCATGAAGGTCGAAGTGATCACCCCGGAAGAATACACCGGCGGTATCATTGGTGACCTGACCTCGCGTCGTGGCCAGGTATCTGGTCAGGAGCCGCGCGGCAACGCAATCGCGATCGACGCGAACGTTCCGCTGGCCAACATGTTCGGCTACATCAACACCCTGCGTTCGATGTCGTCGGGCCGCGCCCAGTTCACCATGCAGTTCTCGCACTACGATCCGGTGCCGCAGAACATCAGTGAAGAAATCCAGGCGAAATACGCCTAAGCGATTTGGGGGACCGGCCCGTTCGGTCCCCCCTTTCCAGACTTGGGGGCTGGCAGATCAGCCCTTCATTCAGACTAAGGAGGCCATCATGGCAAAGGAAAAGTTTGAGCGTTCCAAACCGCACGTTAACATCGGCACCATCGGCCACGTTGACCACGGCAAGACCACGCTGACCGCAGCAATCACCAAATACTTCGGTGACTTCCAGGCATACGACCAGATCGACGGCGCGCCTGAAGAGAAAGCCCGCGGCATCACCATCTCGACCGCACACGTTGAGTATGAGACCGAGAACCGTCACTACGCGCACGTTGACTGCCCCGGTCACGCTGACTACGTGAAAAACATGATCACCGGTGCTGCCCAGATGGACGGCGCGATCCTGGTTGTGAACGCAGCTGACGGCCCGATGCCGCAGACCCGTGAGCACATCCTGCTGGGCCGCCAGGTTGGCATCCCGAAGATGGTTGTTTTCCTGAACAAAGTTGACCAGGTAGACGACGAAGAGCTGCTGGAGCTGGTGGAAATGGAAGTCCGCGAGCTGCTGTCCGAGTACGACTACCCGGGTGATGATATTCCGATCATCGCAGGTTCGGCTCTGGCGGCGATGGAAGGCAACAAGCCTGAAATCGGCGAAGAGAAAATCAAAGAGCTGATGGCAGCTGTTGATGAGTACATCCCGCAGCCTGAGCGTGCCGTTGACATGCCGTTCCTGATGCCGATCGAAGACGTGTTCTCGATCTCGGGTCGTGGTACCGTTGTAACCGGCCGTGTTGAGCGTGGCGTGATCAATGTTGGCGACGAGATCGAAATCGTTGGCATCAAAGACACCACCAAAACCACCTGTACCGGTGTTGAAATGTTCCGCAAGCTGCTGGACCGCGGTGAAGCTGGCGACAACATCGGCGCCCTGCTGCGTGGCGTTGACCGTGACTCGGTTGAGCGTGGCCAGGTTCTGTGTGCCCCGGGTTCGGTGAACCCGCACACCAAGTTCGAAGCCGAGGTCTACATCCTGACCAAGGAAGAAGGCGGCCGTCACACCCCGTTCTTCGCGAACTACCGTCCGCAGTTCTACTTCCGGACCACCGACGTGACCGGCACCTGCATCCTGCCCGAGGGCACCGAGATGGTAATGCCTGGCGACAACCTGAAACTGTCGGCTGAGCTGATCGCCCCGATCGCGATGGAAGAAGGCCTGCGCTTCGCCATCCGTGAAGGCGGCCGCACCGTTGGTTCCGGTGTTGTTTCCAAAATCATCGAGTAATCACTCGACGATTTGATCTACGAAAAGGGCGCCCCTCGGGGCGCCCTTTTTGCGTGTCAATGAGATGCCCTCGCGGGTTGTGTCCGACCGTGGGCCGTATGCCGTCTTGCAAAAGCTCCGGGGGAGATTTTGAGGCCGCAGGGTGCGATAGCACCGGGGGCGACATAGTCGCGCCCGCCCTCCGGGACGGTCGGGCGCGGCCCGAACGCGGGGCGTCTGGGCAGAGTAAGTAACCGACAGTGACACATTTCCGGTCGAACCGTTCAAAACCCCTTGCCAGACAGGCATTCCCGCTGTAGGACGCGCGGGTCTGTGTATGCAGATGGAGGCGGGGTGATTCCCGCCTTTTGGGTTCGATGAGGATCTGCGATGGTCGCTGACCCTCCTCTCAACTCCAACGCCTAAAAAAAGGCTGACGAAATGCAAAGTCAAAACATTCGCATTCGGCTGAAGGCATTTGATTACCGCGTGCTGGATGCCAGCACCCAGGAAATCGTAAACACTGCCAAGCGCACCGGCGCTCAGGTTCGTGGCCCGATCCCGCTGCCGAACAAGATTGAGAAGTTCACCGTTCTGCGTGGCCCTCACATCGACAAGAAATCCCGCGACCAGTTCGAGATCCGTACGCACAAGCGTATGCTCGACATCGTTGATCCGACCCCCCAGACCGTTGACGCGCTGATGAAGCTCGACCTCGCCGCTGGTGTGGACGTCGAGATCAAGCTGCAAGCGTAATCGGAGGGTATTGTAATGCGCTCTGGTGTTATCGCTAAGAAGGTGGGCATGACCCGCCTGTTCATGGAAGACGGCAAGCAGATCCCTGTGACCGTTCTTCAACTGGAAAACCTGCAAGTCGTTGACCAGCGTACCGACGAACGTGACGGTTACACCGCCGTTCAGCTGGGCGCCGGTTCGGCAAAAGCCAAACGCACCAGCCAGGCCATGCGCGGTCACTTCGCCAAGGCCAATGTTGCGCCCAAGCGTAAACTGGCTGAATTCCGCGTTTCCGCAGAAAACCTGATCGAAGTGGGCGCCGAAATCTCGGCTGAGCACTACGTTGAAGGTCAGAAAGTGGATGTTGCAGGCACTTCGATCGGTAAAGGTTTTGCCGGTGCTATGAAGCGTCACAACTTCGGCGGTCTGCGTGCATCGCACGGTGTATCGATCTCGCACCGTTCGCACGGTTCGACTGGTCAGTGTCAGGATCCCGGTAAGGTTTTCAAAGGCAAGAAAATGGCCGGCCACATGGGTGCCGTTCGTGTGACCACTCAGAACCTGGAAGTCGTCAAAACTGACGCCGACCGTGGCCTGATCATGGTTAAAGGTGCCGTTCCCGGTTCCAAAGGTGGCTGGGTCACCGTTAAGGACGCCGTGAAAAAGGCTCTGCCTGAAAACGTACCGTTCCCGGCGGCTCTGAAAACCGCAGCTGCTGAAGCTCCGGCGGAAGAAGCACCTGCCGAAGGGGGTGAAGCATGAAACTTGATGTGATCAAACTCGACGGTGGCAAGGCCGGTTCCGTAGAACTGTCCGAAGACCTGTTCGGTCTGGAGCCGCGTGCGGACATCCTGCACCGTGTGGTTCGCTGGCAGCGCAACAACGCGCAGGCCGGTACCCACAAGGTAAAGACCCGCTCGGAAACCAGCTACTCGACCAAGAAGATCTATCGCCAGAAGGGCACCGGTGGTGCACGTCACGGCGATCGCAACGCGCCGATCTTCCGCAAAGGTGGTATCTACAAGGGCCCGACCCCGCGTAGCCACGGCCACGACCTGACCAAGAAGTTCCGTAAACTTGGTCTGAAGCACGCTCTCTCGGCGAAAGCCAAAGCAGGTGAGCTGGTTGTGATCGAATCCGCCGAGTCCGAAGGCAAAACTGCTGCTCTGGCAAAACAGGTCAAAGATCTGGGCTGGAAGCGCGCACTGATCATTGACGGCGCAGCTGTCAACGAAGCCTTCGCAGTAGCGGCACGCAACATCGACGGTCTGGACATCCTGCCGACGATGGGCGCCAACGTTTATGACATCCTGAAGCGTGACACCCTGGTGATCACCAAAGCAGGTGTCGAAGCTCTGGAGGCTCGCCTGAAATGACCAAAGCTGCACTCTATGATGTGATCCGCAAGCCGATCATCACCGAAAAAGCGACCATGGCGTCGGAAAACGGTGCGGTTGTGTTTGAAGTGGCAATCGACAGCAACAAACCCCAGATCAAAGAAGCTGTTGAAGCTGTCTTTGGTGTGAAGGTCAAAGCCGTCAACACCACCATCACCAAAGGTAAAGCCAAGCGCTTCCGCGGCCAGCTGGGCAAGCGGAAAGACGTTAAAAAGGCTTACGTTACCCTGGAAGAGGGCAACACCATCGACGTGACCTCCGGTCTGTAAGTCGAACGGTTTTGAAAGCTAAAGAAGGCCCTCGCGCAAGCGGGGGCCTTTTTCGTTGCCTGGGTGTTGGTGTTGGCTCTCGCCTTGCGTTGACTTCAGAGGCGCAGGCGCCTCAGATGGCGCGGCAATTTTCGAAGGAGGCTTAGATGCCCACCCCTCTCCCCCATCTTGGTATTATCGGCGGATCCGGCATGTTGGGCGCGGCAATGCTGCGGGCTGTGCTGGCGCAGGGTGGCTGGCAGGTCACGATTTCCAATCGCAGCGGTGTGGCGCCGGACGGGGCCGACGGGGTGCGTGTAACGCAATCGAACGCCGAGCTGGTTGCGGCCGCGGATATGGTGCTGCTTTGCCTGCCACCAGCCGTGTTTGCCGATATGAGCTTGGATCTGTCGGGCAAGCTGGTCATCTCGGTCATGGCGGGGGTGGATCTGGCTGCCCTGCAGGCGCAGACCGGGGCAGTACGCGTTGTGCGGGCCATGTCCAGCCCGGCGGCGGGGCAGGGGCTGGCTTACTCACCCTGGGTGGCCTCTGATGCTGTCGACGCGCTGGACCGTCAGTATGTGACCCGGCTGTTTGAGGCCTGCGGCGCAACGGATGAGATCGCGGAGGAGCCGCTACTGGATCATTTCACCGCGATGACCGGCCCGGTGCCCGGGTTTGTCGCTTACTTTGCCGAGGCAATGATCAACCACGCCACTGCGCAGGGCATCCCGGCTGAGGTGGCAGACAAGGCGATCCGCCAGCTGTTCCTGGCCAGCGGTCAGATGCTGGCCGAGGGGCCAACAGCGGCAGAGCATGTGCAGGGCATGGTGGAGTATGCAGGCACCACAGCGGCAGGGCTGGAGGCGATGCGCGCCTCGCCTCTGGCCGATCTGATCTCAGCCGGCCTGACAGCGGCAGCCGATAAGGTGCGCAGCCTGTGAGGCGTGGCAAAGGCGCTATACCTTTTCTTCATTCCTGCCGTTTTAAACTGGGTAACGAGTAACAGGAGTAGTGATGATGATGAAGATTGTAGCCGCCGCCGCATTGATCGCCGGGTCCATGGCCCTGTCCGCCTGTAGCGCAGGGGGCGAACTGCCAGTCCGTGACGGCCCGCAGATGAAACACCCGGTCTACGACGTGTGATCCCGTAAACGATCAGTGTAACATGCAAGCGCCGTCCCATTGGGGCGGCGTTGGTGTTTGGCCCTGCGCCGCTCTTGATTGCGCCCGGTGGGGGGAACTAGGTTGCGATCAACATGTTTTATGCTCTCCAGCCTTCGGGCCATTGGGCCAGCTGTTGAGGATAATGTGGCTCGAGAAGAGCTGGTTGGCGCGCAAATTGTTGACTGCTTCGGCACTGGCGGTCTTTCAGAAGCCCGTGACGAGAGATGTTCGCGCGTTTGAAGGCCTGATTTCAACGTCGCTCAGGCTGACTAAGTAGATGGGGAGTCATGAAGTTAATTGGAAGTATTACAGAAGAGGACTATCGACGTGATTTGAAGGCGGGTCAGCGTTTTTTCTTCGAGGACCGGCGCGGTAGAGCGCTTTTCGCAAGGATCAAAGCCAAGTTTCCAAAATTGAAAACCGTTAGCTTGTTGCACTGGGTGCCGGAGCAAGGCGAGGATGTCTATGAGATACTCATCGATGATGAAGCGGTTCTGAAAGTAGAGGTGCCTCACAGCTTTGGTCATTCGGACGAACTGGATTTTGCCTATATCAAGCTGAAAAACTACGTGCATGGCCTGTCTCGCAGTTCACAAATTAAGTTAGCAGTTGCGCTCGATTTGGCTCGAGCTTGGCCTGATGTCGAAATGTCTTAGCGGAAGACGGGTGCGAACTTGGGGCCCCCTTTTTGACTCACCCCTAGCCCTGTCTCATCGCGCCCAACGTGAGGCTCGGGTGCGTTCGGGGGGGATATCGAATCAATGGGACACTTGGGGCAGGTGGTGAGGGCTATGTCGCGCAATAAGGGCCAGTTGGCACGCTATAACCAAGTCATTCGCATAACTGGCGCAAACGGCAGGGCTATGGACGTTCCTTTCGTTTTTCAGAATGATGCCGGGATGAGTGTTGTTCGCCTGATCGCATCAACAACCCGGACTAAATGAGATGAAAGAGCACACTATAGAGCTCTATGATACTGTTAGAACCGTTTCAAATCATGCGTCAGTTGGTATTGGCTCAATTGGTGTTGTGGTTGATGTGCCTGTAGAAGGTGGTGATGTAATTGTTGTTGAGTTTATGAATGCTGATGGCTCTACTATTTGCTTGTTGAACTTGATGGCTTCAGATTTGGAGATTGTTTCCTCTGCAAAATGAGCAGGACCGTAGTCTTGAAATCTTCGAAAATTCGTAGGTGGTTGACTAGTGGTCCATACAGCGCCTCTTTCGGTGCTGGCGGTATTGGGTTTCTCCCTAGCGATACTGATGATGTTGGCTGCTGTCATTTCGCGCCATAAGAAATAGTAACGATTGAGGGCTAGACTTGCGTCGCCCCTATAGACTCCCCTCCGCATCTCTGATACCTCCCGCGCATCTTGAGGCCTCGGATTCGTTCCGGGGCCCATGATATTTGGAACTTTGGGACCTTCGGGGCCCTATGATCGGCCACCCTAGTAGGGCGTTTCCAGCAGGGAACAATCGGACGGGGGGCTATAACCTAAGGGTAGGCAATCGCCTGCCTCACAAAACGGAAGACAGAAGCATGGCACTTAAGTCGTATAAGCCGACTACGCCAGGCCAGCGTGGGCTGGTACTGATCGACCGTTCGGAGCTGTGGAAAGGACGCCCCGTCAAAGCCCTCACCCAGGGTCTGACGAAGAACGGCGGCCGGAACAACACCGGGCGGATCACGATGCGTCGCAAAGGCGGCGGGGCAAAACGCCTCTACCGTATCGTGGACTTCAAGCGTAACAAATTCGACGTCGCTGCTACCGTAGAGCGCATCGAATATGACCCCAACCGTACCGCGTTCATCGCGCTGATTAAGTACGAAGACGGCGAGCAGGCCTATATCCTGGCTCCGCAGCGTCTGGCGGTTGGTGATCAGGTGATTGCTTCGGCAAAAGCCGACATCAAACCCGGTAACACCATGCCCTTCTCGGGTATGCCCATCGGTACCATCGTTCACAACATCGAACTGAAACCGGGCAAAGGCGGCCAGATCGCCCGTGCAGCCGGTACCTACGCTCAGTTTGTTGGCCGTGACGGCGGTTACGCTCAGATCCGTCTGAGCTCGGGTGAACTGCGTCTGGTTCGTCAGGAATGCCTGGCCACCGTTGGCGCCGTCTCCAACCCCGACAACTCGAACCAGAACTTCGGTAAAGCCGGCCGTATGCGCCACAAAGGCATCCGTCCGTCGGTTCGTGGTGTGGTTATGAACCCGATCGACCACCCCCACGGTGGTGGTGAAGGCCGTACCTCGGGTGGTCGTCACCCGGTTACCCCTTGGGGTAAGCCGACCAAAGGCAAGCGTACCCGCAACACCAACAAGGCGTCGCAGAAGCTTATCATCCGCTCGCGTCACGCCAAGAAGAAGGGCCGTTAAGACATGGCACGTTCTGTATGGAAAGGCCCCTTCGTGGATGCTTATGTGCTTAAGAAAGCCGAAGCATCGCGTGAGTCGGGTCGTAACGAAGTTATCAAAATCTGGTCGCGTCGCTCGACGATCCTGCCCCAGTTCGTGGGTCTGACGTTTGGCGTTTACAACGGCCAGAAGCACATCACCGTCAACGTCACCGAAGACATGATTGGTCAGAAGTTCGGTGAATATTCGCCGACTCGGACCTATTACGGTCACGCGGCTGACAAAAAAGCGAAGCGGAAGTAAGTCATGGGCAAGGCAAAAAATCCCCGCCGCGTGGCAGATAACGAAGCAATGGCCAAGGCCCGTATGCTCCGTACCTCGCCGCAGAAACTGAATCTGGTCGCCGCAATGATCCGCGGCAAGAAGGTTGAAAAGGCTCTGACCGACCTGACCTTCTCGAAAAAGCGGATCGCGCAGGACGTGAAGAAATGCCTTCAGTCCGCAATTGCGAACGCCGAAAACAACCACAACCTGGATGTGGATGAGCTGATCGTGGCAGAAGCTTACGTTGGTAAGAATCTGACCATGAAGCGCGGTCGTCCTCGTGCACGTGGCCGTTTCGGCAAGATCGTCAAGCCGTTCTCGGAACTCACCATCACGGTGCGTCAAGTTGAGGAGCAAGCCTAATGGGTCAGAAAGTCAATCCGATCGGCATGCGCCTTCAGGTCAACCGCACCTGGGACAGCCGCTGGTACGCCGATACCAAGGACTACGGTGATCTTCTGCTGGAAGATCTGAAAATCCGTGAGTTCATCAACACCGAGTGCAAGCAAGCTGGCGTTGCCCGTGTGATCATCGAGCGCCCCCACAAGAAGTGCCGTGTGACCATTCACACCGCGCGTCCGGGCGTGATCATCGGCAAAAAAGGTGCTGACATCGAAGTTCTGCGCAAGAAACTGTCGAACATGACCGACAGCGAACTGCACCTGAACATCGTTGAAGTGCGCAAGCCTGAGCTGGACGCGCAGCTGGTTGCCGAGTCGATCGCTCAGCAGCTGGAGCGTCGTGTGTCGTTCCGCCGCGCCATGAAGCGCTCGGTTCAGAACGCCATGCGCATGGGCGCCCTGGGCATCCGTGTAAACGTTGCTGGCCGTCTGGGCGGTGCAGAGATCGCGCGTACCGAATGGTACCGTGAGGGCCGCGTGCCGCTGCACACCCTGCGTGCGGACATCGATTACGCTCACGCCGAAGCGATGACTGCCTACGGTATCATCGGCATCAAAACCTGGATCTTCAAAGGCGAAATCATGGAGCACGATCCCGCTGCTCGTGACCGTCGCGCTGCAGAAGCCCAGGATGGTCCCGCGCCCCGCACTGGCGGCGGTCGTGGCCGTCGTTAAGGAGATCTGACAATGCTTCAGCCAAAGCGTACTAAATTCCGCAAGATGCAGAAGGGCCGGATCAAAGGTCTGGCCAAAGGCGGCTCTGACCTAAACTTCGGCACCTACGGTCTGAAGGCAACCACGCCCGAGCGTGTAACTGCCCGTCAGATCGAAGCAGCCCGTCGTGCCATGACCCGTCACATGAAGCGTCAAGGCCGTGTTTGGATCCGTATCTTCCCCGACGTACCGGTCACTGCAAAGCCGATCGAAGTTCGTATGGGTAAAGGTAAAGGTTCGGTTGACCGTTGGGTTGCCAAGGTTAAGCCGGGTCGCGTGATGTTCGAAATCGACGGCGTCGACGAAGACATCGCACGTGAGGCCTTGCGTCTGGCCGCGATGAAACTGCCGGTGAAAACCCGCGTTGTTGTTCGCGAAGACTGGTAAGCCTTACCGCTTCTGAAAAATGCGAAACCCCCGTTGCCGATGCAGCGGGGGTTTTGTTTTATCTGTCGCGTGTGCAAGTTATTCTGATTGGCGACGCATTCGCGTTTTCGTCTTTGACCTCATCGCACCAGTTCAGGATTTGACTGACATAGAGATCATTCCGTGAAATCGCTTTTGAGATTTGCGGCGCAGCGTCAAGCGCTTGTTGTTGTGTGCGGTAAAGCTTTGCCGGCACGTAGAGCCCTTTATCCGTCACAGTAATTATTGCGCCTTTGCCCTCCGATACCTCGGCCAGCAGCTTTAAGGCTTCTCTTTCTGAGGTCGTTGAAGCGAGTACGACCATCCAGTTTCTGGCAGTGTCTTGGAAGAGACTTTTATTTTCATCTTGCTCCGACAGCATGCCCAAATTGGACAATAGGTCCGTGGCATGCCTTCGCACGCCCTCAAAGTTATTGGAGTTTTGGCAGGCGCCGTTTTCCCCGAAGTTCAACTCAATCTGAGCGGCCTTCAGGCTGTCTAGCCCCGTAAAATTAGAACAGGCGAGGATTGTCAGTAGCGCATTGTTCGCGTCTTGAGCCGCTTTACTAACTTCTTCGACCTCTGGCACACGGGTGAAGGAAATGCCAAAGGCATCAAACTCGAATCGATACTCGGTGTCTGAGAATGCTTCATCTATCTTAATGATGCGTTTGGTCCAAAATGATGGGCGGTAAATGAGGCTCAGGACCAATGAAAAAATCAAGATAGCGCTAATGAGTTTTGCGAGCTTGACGCTCCGGTCCAAAATACGATCGGTACTAGAGCTGGAGTTTGAATCGGTTTCGGGCATAGGTTTTCTCCAAAATATAAAAGTAAATGCGTTTAAATGAGTTCAGCTTGACCTCTAAGCGCGGGTTGTCAACGAAATGCCTTGCCCCTTGGTGGTGTGTGTTACTAAACAGCGCCTCAGCGAACAAAGGGGCGAGTAATGCGCAAGACTGTATCTGAGTTTCTGGATCGGCCGTGGGTCGGCAATGCGATCCTTGCAGTGATCCTGTTCAATGCGGTGATCTTGGGTCTGGAAACCTCGCCCGCGGTGATGGCCACGGCTGGGGGGCTGATCAAGGCGCTGGATCAGATCTGTCTGGCGATTTTTGTGGTGGAGCTGCTGGCCAAGCTGTTTGCCCGCGGTGGGGCGTTCTTCCGCTCGGGCTGGAACCTGTTTGATGCGGTGATCATCGGCATCTCCCTGTCGCCGGCGGGCGCGGGGCTGTCGGTTCTGCGGGCGTTGCGGATCCTGCGTCTGTTGCGCGTGGTCTCCGTTGTGCCGTCACTGCGCCGGGTGGTGGAGGCCTTTATTCTGGCGCTGCCCGGCATGGCCTCGGTCTTCTTGCTGACGGGCATCATTTTCTACATCGGTGCGGTGATCGCGACAAAGCTTTACGGCCCAACCTTCCCCGAATGGTTCGGCACGCTGGGTGGTTCGCTCTATTCGCTGTTTCAGGTGATGACGCTGGAAAGCTGGTCTATGGGCATCGTGCGCCCGGTGATGGAGGTGCATCCTCAGGCCTGGTTGTTCTTTGTGCCCTTTATCCTGATCACGGCGTTTGCGGTGATGAACCTGGTGGTCGGTTTGATCGTCAGCACCATGCAGGATGCACATGCTGAGGAAACGGCAGCCGCGACCGATGAATACCGCGATGACGTGGTGGCGCGTCTGGAACGGATCGAGAAGGCACTCAGCGAACGCAGCTAGGTTTCAAAAATAAACGGCCCCGGTTGGGGCCGTTTTTGGTTTCGGGGTTATTCCCATTTGTAGTTAAAGCTGACCGAGACGCGGTCATCTTCGGCCATGTTCATCGGCACCTCATGGCGCAGCCAGCTTTCCCAGAGCAGCACGTCCCCCACATTGGGTTTCATGTAGACAAAGGTCTGCAGGTCGCGGCGCGCGTCTTTCTGGCGCGGCGGGGCGGCCATCAGGCGGCCGGACCGGGGATCTTCCAGCTTCAGCGACGATGTGCCATCGGGCATCGACACGTAGGTGGTGCCGGAAATCACCGAATGGGGATGCAGATGCGAGCTATGCATGCCGCCCTCGGGCAGGATGTTGATCCAGAGGTCTTCAAGCACCAGCTTGCGGTCGGCCAGATCAAACTCCAGATCCTTGGCGAAGGACATGACGTGTTCATCCAAGGCCTTGATGACATCGGCAAAGATCGGCGAGCGCCAACCAAGGTCCGTCAGCGAGGCATAGGAGGTGTAGCCGGGATAGCCGTTTTCCTCACACCAGTCCTGACCGGCCTCATCATCTTCGGCAATGCCGTAGCAGGAGGCTTCGAGTTCATCGGCATCGACCCCGGGGCCGAATTCGTTAAGTTCCGCGCGGTAGACCCGCGTGACAAAGAGCGATTCAATCTGTGACATGTCTTGGTGATACACCCGCGCTGCGGATTGGGGTAGGGGGTGTGACGATTGGGCTTTGGCGTGTGGCGAAGCACTATTGCCAAATCACAGATTTGGCAGCGCCCGAACCGCCCCCAACGGGGCGGGCGCTTCGCTTCGCCCCTGCGGTTCAGGCGCGGTGCCTTCTTTGGGCAATGGAATAAGCAACGCCGGCCCATCTTTCCCTTGCCCCCACCCCCATATGCCCCTATAGAGCGTCATCCTGCGGATTCGCAGGCTGTAGGGATTCGTCCGTGCAGAGATAACCCACCAGATAAAAGGTGACCCAAACACATAGCGGGGCCTTCTGGTGTAGTAGAAAGGAAAAGGCGACATGAACGCCAATGAACTGCGTGATAAGACGCCGGATCAGCTCCGTGATGAGCTGGCGGCTCTTAAGAAAGAAGCGTTTAACCTGCGCTTTCAACAGGCCACCGGTCAGCTCGAAAACACTGCTCGTATGCGTCAGGTCCGTCGTGACGTCGCACGCGTTGCCACTGTGCTGAACGAAAAAGCCCAAGCGGCTGCTGAATAAGGACCTGATTGATGCCCAAACGTATTCTGCAAGGCACCGTGACCTCGAACGCCAACGAGCAAACCGTTACTGTTCTGGTCGAGCGCCGCTTTACGCATCCTGTTCTGAAAAAGACCATCCGTAAGTCCAAAAAGTACCGGGCTCACGATGAGAACAACCAATTCAACGTCGGTGACGCCGTCCGTATCCAGGAATGTGCACCGAAGTCGAAAACGAAGCGTTGGGAAGTGATCGCCTAAGTTAGCTTAGACGATCCCAACGCTTTAATTAGCGAAACCCTGGGGATTTGGGCAACTGCAAGCCCCCCCACAGGTCGGGAGAAACCAAATGATCCAGATGCAGACAAACCTGGATGTTGCTGACAACAGCGGCGCGCGCCGTGTTCAGTGCATCAAGGTTCTGGGTGGCTCGCACCGTCGTTATGCGTCGGTGGGCGACATCATCGTCGTTTCCGTCAAGGAAGCCATTCCGCGTGGTCGTGTGAAAAAAGGTGACGTGCGTAAAGCCGTCGTCGTTCGCACCGCCAAAGAAGTACGTCGTGAAGACGGCACCGCGATCCGTTTTGATCGCAACGCAGCTGTTATCCTGAACAACAACAACGAGCCGGTCGGTACCCGTATCTTTGGCCCGGTTGTTCGTGAGCTGCGCGGCAAAGGCATGATGAAGATCGTGTCGCTGGCTCCGGAGGTGCTGTAAGATGGCTGCTAAGTTGAAAAAAGGCGACAAGGTCGTCGTGCTGGCCGGCAAAGACAAGGGCAAAGAAGGCGTGATCGCTTCCGTTGACCCGGCTGCCGGTAAAGCAGTTGTAGATGGCATCAACATGGCCATCCGCCACACCCGTCAGACCCAGACCAGCCAAGGTGGCCGCCTGCCCAAGGCAATGCCCATCCAGCTGTCGAACCTGGCGATCCTGGACGCAAACGGCAAAGCAACGCGTGTTGGCTTCCGCATGGAAGGTGACAAGAAAGTGCGCTTCGCCAAAACCACTGGGGACGTGATCTAATGGCTGATGCAACCTACACCCCGCGTCTGAAGACCCAGTATGTCGAAACCATCCGCGCAGCTATGAAAGAAGAGTTCGCGTATAAAAACGACATGCAGATCCCGCGTCTGGACAAAATCGTTCTGAACATCGGCTGCGGCGCCGAAGCTGTCAAAGACAGCAAGAAAGCCAAAGCTGCTCAGGAAGATCTGACCAAGATCGCAGGTCAGAAGGCCTTGACCACCGTTGCCAAGAACTCGATCGCGGGTTTCCGCGTACGTGAAGGTATGCCGATGGGCGCGAAAGTGACCCTGCGCGGCGACCGCATGTATGAATTCCTGGATCGTCTGATCACCATCGCAATGCCTCGTATCCGCGACTTCCGCGGTGTTTCGGGCACGTCGTTCGACGGCCGTGGCAACTACGCCACCGGTCTGAAAGAACACATCGTGTTCCCCGAGATTGACTTCGACAAAGTTGACGAAGTCTGGGGTATGGACATCGTGATCGCCACCACCGCGAACACCGATGCGGAAGCTAAGAGCCTGTTGAAAGCCTTCAACATGCCCTTCAACAGCTAAGCGCGGGGAGATTAGAGTAATGGCTAAGAAATCCATGGTCGCTCGTGAGGTAAAGCGTGAGAAGCTGGTAGCAAAATATGCTGCTAAGCGCGCTGCCCTCAAAGAGGTCATCAACGACAAAGAAAAGCCGATGGAAGAGCGTTTCCGCGCTTCTCTCGCGCTTGCGAAACTGCCGCGCAACAGCTCGGCTACCCGTCTGCACAACCGCTGTCAGCTGACCGGTCGTCCTCACGCTTACTACCGTAAGCTCAAGGTCAGCCGTATCATGCTGCGGGAACTGGGCTCGTTTGGCCAGATCCCCGGTCTGGTGAAATCCAGCTGGTAAGGGAGAGATAGTTATGAACGATCCTATCGGCGATATGCTCACCCGTATCCGTAACGCTCAAATGCGTGGTAAGTCCTCCGTGTCTACCCCCGCATCCAAGCTGCGCGGCTGGGTTCTGGATGTACTGGCTGACGAAGGCTACATCCGCGGCTACGAAAAAGGCACCGGTGTTGATGGTCATCCGACCCTCGAAATCGAGCTGAAATACTACGAAGGCACCCCTGTCATTCGCGAACTGAAGCGGGTTTCGAAACCTGGTCGTCGCGTATACATGGGCGTCAATGACATCCCCGTTGTCCGTCAGGGCCTGGGCGTGTCGATTGTCAGCACTCCGAAAGGTGTGATGTCGGATGCAAACGCTCGCTCCAACAACGTTGGCGGCGAAGTGCTCTGCACCGTCTTCTAAGGAGGTCTGAATGTCTCGTATTGGTAAAAAGCCGGTCGAACTGCCCAGCGGCGTAACAGCCACTGTGTCGGGTCAGACCATTGAAGTGAAAGGCGCGAAAGCGTCGCAGACCTTCACCGCAACCGATGATGTGACCATCTCTGTTGAAGACAACGCTGTGACCATTACCCCCCGTGGTAAGTCCAAGCGTGCTCGTCAGCAGTGGGGCATGTCGCGCACCATGGTGGCCAACATGGTCAAAGGTGTGACTGTTGGTTTCAAGAAAGAGCTTGAAATCAACGGTGTTGGTTACCGTGCTCAGATGCAGGGCAACACCCTGAAGCTGAACCTCGGTTACTCGCACGACGTGAACTTCGAAGTGCCGGCCGGCGTGACCGTGACCGCACCGAAGCCCACCGAGATCATCATCGAAGGCGACGACGCACAACTCGTTGGTCAGGTCGCGGCAAACATCCGCGAATGGCGTAAGCCCGAGCCCTACAAAGGCAAAGGCATCAAGTACAAAGACGAGTTCATCTTCCGTAAGGAAGGCAAGAAGAAGTAAGGACCAGAGTAATGGCAAACAGCAAAAGAACCCTGTTTCTGAAGCGCCGCCTGCGCGTCCGGAACAAACTTCGCAAAGTGAACGTCGGCAAGCTGCGCCTGTCGGTTCACCGTTCGAACAAGAACATCAGCGCTCAGCTGATCGACGACGTGAACGGTGTAACCCTGGTTTCGGCTTCGTCGCTGGAAAAAGACCTGGGCGTTGTTGGCAAAAACAACACCGAAGCAGCGGCCAAAGTTGGCGCAGCTGTTGCGGAGCGCGCCGTGAAGGCTGGCCACACCGAAGCATACTTCGATCGTGGCGGTTTCCTGTTCCACGGCAAAGTGAAGGCCCTGGCCGACGCTGCGCGTGAAGGTGGCCTGAAGGTCTAATGACCTGCGGGGGGCGTCCGTCGCCCCCCCGATGATCCGGGGCTGTCCCTTCGGGGGCGGTCACCAGGATTGAACAAACAGGCGCCGCAATGCGCCATTCAGAAAGGAATGCCGAAATGGCAGAACGTGAAAACCGCCGGGACCGTCGCGATCGTGACGAAGCTCCGGAATTCGCAGATCGTCTCGTCGCGATCAACCGTGTGTCGAAAACCGTAAAAGGTGGTAAGCGCTTCGGCTTCGCCGCTCTGGTGGTTGTCGGCGATCAGAAAGGCCGTGTTGGCTTCGGTAAAGGTAAAGCGAAAGAGGTCCCTGAGGCCATTCGTAAAGCCACCGAGCAGGCCAAGCGTCAGATGATCCGCGTACCTCTGAAAGAGGGCCGCACCCTGCACCACGACATGGAAGGTCGTCACGGTGCCGGTAAAGTCGTCATGCGCACCGCACCTGAAGGTACCGGTATCATCGCCGGTGGTCCGATGCGTGCCGTCTTCGAGATGCTGGGCATCAAAGACGTTGTGTCGAAGTCGATCGGTTCGCAGAACCCCTACAACATGATCCGCGCAACCCTCAACGGCCTGACCAAAGAGTCGAGCCCGCGTTCGGTTGCCGCACGTCGTGGCAAAAAAGTTGCTGACATCCTGCGCAAGGATGAAGCACCTGCCGCCGCAGACTCGTAAGGAGAGCGTCCCATGGCTAAAACCATCGTTGTAAAACAGATCGGCTCGCCGATCCGTCGTCCCGCAGACCAGCGCGCCACCCTGGTGGGTCTGGGTCTGAACAAGATGCACAAAACCCGTGAGCTGGAGGACACTCCTTCGGTACGCGGCATGGTCAACAAGATCCCGCATCTGGTGGAAATCATCGAAGAGCGCGGCTAAGCCGATTGCTTCTTGAGAATTGGAAACGCCCCGGCCGATGGTCGGGGCGTTTTCGTTTAGGCCTCGGCCGGTGTCACCGCCGGGATCCAGCTGCGGCGCGGCCAGTAGGTGGCCGCAATCAGATACCCCAGCGCAATGTTCATCGTCAGATAGAGCAGCGTCGTCACAGGTGACAGCAGCGCCACTGGGGCAAAGAGGACCACGGCGCGGGCCAGCCAACGGGTTATCGTCGCCACGCGCGACTCCTGCAGGATCAGGAAAGACAGGGTGAGGGTCAGCAAGAGGCCGAAGTTGAACTTGCTCTGCGTCACCACGGTTTCAAAGGTGATCTGCTCCATATCGGCCGTCACCCCGCGTTCGGCAGCCGCAGTCATGGCCAGGATGTGATTGTTTTCGATGAAATCCAGCCCAGCCGTCATCATCACGGCGATCAGCGCCAGGATGCCCGCCATGCGCCGGTCCGGCAGCAGCTGCACCATGGCAAAGACCATCGTGACGTAAGAAAAGATATACATCGTATCCAGCGGGTAGATCAGCCGCAGCACGGGGGCGGCATCGACGATGGCGGCGCTGAAGGCTTCGGGCGTGTTGTGGCGCAGGATCGATTCGAAATCCTGAAACCCGGTGCCGTTCTGCACGGAGATCGCCACCATGGTCGCAACCAATGTGGCCCCAATCGCTGCGCTGATGGCCACAAGGCGGCGTAAGTCTTTTTCGGTCATCTCTTGTCCTCTCAATAAATGTGTCGCTGATTGTCCCGCGACTCAGTTCCAAAATTGAACTCACTATTGGATTGCATGGTCAGTTCAGTTTTGCAACTCTCTCGTCAGAAAGGGCCCTCAGATGAAACGGAATGACTTCTCGCAGTGGGATTGCGCCTTGGCGCGGACGGTGGATGTGATTGGCGATTGGTGGACGCCCCTCATCCTGCGCGATGCGGCGCGTGGGGTGACGACTTTTGATGATTTTCACCTGTCCCTTGGTATCAGTCGCAACACGCTGACCCAACGCCTGAACGGGTTGGTGGATCACGGGGTGCTGGCCAAAACGCTCTATAGCGAAAGGCCCAAGCGCTATCGCTATGCGCTGACCGAACAGGGGGCGGAGCTGGTGCCGGTGTTGATGGCTATGGCCGCCTGGGGGCAGAAGTGGTTGCAGGATGTGTCGCCACCGTTTCGGGTACGGCACAAGCGCTGCGGCCATGAGGCAACGGCGATGGTGGTCTGTGCCTGTTGCGGCGAACCCCTTGCGCTGAGCGATCTGGAGCCAATGCCGAAGGGCGAAAGCGCCTGAGGACCGCCGATCTGCCGCCTGTGCGACGCTGAAATGACGGTCAGACGACAGTTTAGCGATTTAGCCATGCATTTTCTGCAGAGCAGTAGGGCGGAGTCTGCGATTCTCCTGCCGCTGGGTCAGGCCTATATAGGCGTTGTCACTAAGAGAGACAGAACATGACCCCGGGGAATAGGCCCCGTTCGCACTCAAGGAGTAACAGATATGGCTTTTGCAGCTACCCACACCACCGGCTTTCACCCGATTGCACGCCTGAACGCCGCCCTGACCGAATTCCGCGCCGCACGCAAACGTCGCGCCGCATATGACGAAACCGTACGCGAGCTGAGCGCGCTGACCAACCGCGAACTGTGGGACCTGGGCGTTGACCGCCACGACATCCCGCGCATCGCCCGCGAGCACGTCTACAACGTCTAAGATCTGAACTCAGATCTGCAGGATTTACGCCTCCGCAATAGCGGGGGCGTTTTGTTTATCGGGGGGCTGTCCCCTCGGTTCAGAAGCGTCCGGGGTGCAAACGCCCGACACATGGGGCAGGGGGCCTTGATCCGCTGGCCTCTGTCGCGTATACGCGCCCGGTGGCCCTCCGTGGGTCATAGAATCAACAAGCAAAAAACGCCGTGTTTGGCCCGCTTACGCTTCAGGGGTCAGTTCCGGCAAGGAGAAGCGAAATGAAACTGAATGAACTCCGCGACAATCCTGGCGCAACCAAAAAACGTATGCGCGTAGGCCGTGGCCCCGGCTCTGGTAAGGGTAAAATGGGTGGCCGTGGTATCAAAGGTCAGAAGTCGCGTTCGGGTGTATCGATCAACGGCTACGAAGGTGGCCAGATGCCATTGTACCAGCGCCTGCCTAAGCGCGGTTTCAACGTCCCGAACCCCAAGAAATATGCCGTTCTGAACCTGGGCCTGCTGGCCAAGTTCATCGAAGCCGGCAAGATCGACGCTTCGGCACCGATCACCGAAGACGTTCTGGTCGAAAGCGGCCTGATCCGTCGCAAACTGGACGGTATCCGCATCCTGGCCAAAGGTGAATTCAACACCAAAGTTGAGCTGGATGTGACCGGTGCCTCCAAGTCGGCCGTTGAAGCTGTCGAAAAAGCTGGCGGCTCGCTGAAGGTCAAAGGCGCGTAAGTCACGCGTTAACGGGTTGTGAGCGGCGCCTTAGCCGCTTACATAAGATCCCAGTTTTCCTAAGAACGCCGCCGGAGCTGGAAAACGCTCTTGGCGGCGTTGTCATATAAGAGAGACCGCCGCATGGTATCTGCAGTAGAACAAATGGCAGCGAACACCAGCTGGTCCGCCTTCGGCAAGGCGACTGAGCTGCGCAGCCGCATCCTGTTCACCCTGGGCCTTCTGATTGTTTATCGCCTTGGCACCTTCATTCCCGTTCCCGGCATCGACGGCAACGCCCTCCGTGAGTTCATGGAAGGTGCAGCGGCCGGTCTTGGGGGGATCCTCTCCATGTTCACCGGTGGTGCGCTGGGGCGGATGGGGATCTTTGCCCTTGGCATTATGCCCTACATTTCGGCCTCGATCATTGTTCAGCTGCTGACCTCGATGGTTCCGGCGCTGGAACAGTTGAAGAAAGAGGGCGAACAGGGCCGCAAGAAGATCAACCAGTACACCCGCTACGGTACTGTGTTCCTGGCCACCGTGCAGGCCTATGGTCTGGCGGTCAGCCTTTACACCGGTGATCTGGTGCAGGCCGACATTGGTTATTGGTTCTTCGTGGCCTCCTGTGTGATCACCCTGGTGGGTGGCACCATGTTCCTGATGTGGCTGGGCGAGCAGATCACCCAGCGCGGCATCGGCAACGGCATCTCTCTGATCATCTTCGTCGGCATCATCGCCGAGGTTCCCGCAGCACTGGCCCAGTTCCTGAGCCAAGGCCGTTCGGGCGCCATCAGCCCCGGTGTGATCATCGGCGTGCTGCTGATGGTCGTAGGCACCATTGCTTTTGTGGTCTTCATGGAGCGAGCGCTGCGCAAGATCCACATTCAGTACCCCCGCCGTCAGGTGGGCATGAAGGTCTATGACGGTGGCTCCAGCCACCTGCCGATCAAAGTGAACCCCGCGGGTGTGATCCCGGCGATCTTCGCCTCGTCGCTCCTGCTGCTGCCGACCACGATCTCGACCTTCTCGGGCAACCAAACCGGTCCGGTCATGTCGACCATCCTGGCCTACTTCGGCCCCGGTCAGCCGCTCTACCTGCTGTTCTTCGTGGCGATGATCGTGTTCTTCGCCTTCTTCTACACCTTCAACGTTTCCTTCAAACCGGATGATGTTGCAGACAACCTGAAGAACCAGAACGGCTTTATCCCAGGCGTGCGCCCGGGCAAGAAAACCGCTGAGTATCTGGAATACGTCACCACCCGTGTGCTGGTTCTGGGTTCGGCCTATCTGGCGGCGGTTTGCCTGTTGCCGGAAATCCTGCGCAGCCAGCTGGCCATCCCCTTCTACTTCGGTGGTACCTCGGTGCTGATCGTTGTGTCGGTGACCATGGACACCATCCAGCAGGTGCAAAGCCATCTTTTGGCCCACCAGTACGAAGGTTTGATTGAAAAATCTCAGCTGCGCGGCAAAGGTAAGAAACGCAATCGTAAGGGACCGTCTCGTCGATGAACATTATTCTGCTTGGACCGCCCGGCGCGGGTAAAGGAACTCAGGCTGCGAAACTCGTTGAAGATCGCAACATGATTCAGCTCTCTACCGGCGACATGCTGCGCGAAGCCAGATCCAGTGGCACCGAGATGGGCAAAGTTGTTGCTGAGGTGATGGACCGTGGTGGTCTGGTGACGGATGAGATCGTCATTGGCCTGATCCGCGAAAAACTGCAGGGCGACAAAAAGGGCGGTTTCATCTTTGATGGCTTCCCACGCACCCTGCCGCAGGCCGATGCGCTGGCTGAACTGCTGGAAGAGCAGGGCGAAAGCCTGGCAGCCGTGATCGAAATGCAGGTGGATGATGAAACGCTGGTGAAGCGTATCGTGAACCGCGCTGCCGAAGCGGTTGCCGCCGGTAAAGAGGCGCGTGCTGACGATAATGAAGAAAGCGTGCGCTTCCGTCTGACGGAATACTACAAAAAGACCGCACCGCTGATCGGCTACTACTGGGCCAAAGGCCTGTCGACCGCGGTGGATGGTCTGAACGACATCGAAACCGTGTCCGCCGACATCGCCAAGGTGCTGGACGCCTAATCACGTCGGTAAAGATTTTGGAAACCCCTGGCAGATCGCCGGGGGTTTTTGCTGTTCAGCGGCCCACTTCCAGCGAGGCTCAGCTGGCTGCATAATGAGCCGCCACTTCCGCGGCTGGACGCCTGAATGTTGACAAGGTGTTTCGTCTAGGTCGCAGGGGCGCAGTTTGACGTGTTTCATAAGGCTGAAACCCTTTCGCTGCTTGACCTCCTCTGGGAAACTTCATAAGTACCAACATCTCTTTGAGAGAATCATTTTGTGTCGCGGCGCTTTGGCCGGGATACAGACCACCTAGATCAGCAAAGGCCCGGTGATATCCCGCCGGGCTTGATGTTGTGAAAAAAGGTTCTGGAACTACGGAACCGCAACTGAAAAGGAAAGTGACACGTGGCACGTATCGCCGGCGTTAACATCCCGACCTCTAAACGGGTCCCGATCGCCCTCACCTACATCACTGGCATCGGCCAGACCTCGGCAGAAGCAATCTGCGAAGCCGTAAACATCGACTTCACCCGTCGCGTCAACGAACTGTCGGACGCCGAAGTGCTGGCCATTCGTGAGCACATCGACGCCAACTACACCGTTGAAGGTGACCTGCGTCGTGAAGTGACCATGAACATCAAGCGCCTGATGGACCTGGGCTGCTACCGTGGCCTGCGCCACCGTCGTAACCTGCCGGTTCGCGGTCAGCGTACTCACACCAACGCTCGTACTCGCAAAGGCCCCGCAAAGGCCATTGCCGGTAAGAAGAAGTAAGGGAGGTAGCTACCAATGGCACGTGATACCCGTCGTGGGGGCAAGAAAAAGGTCTCCAAAAACATCGCAGCTGGCGTTGCACACGTAAACTCCAGCTTCAACAACACCAAAATCCTGATCTCTGACGTGCAGGGCAACGCCATTTCGTGGTCGTCTGCTGGCACCATGGGTTTCAAGGGCTCGCGTAAGTCGACCCCTTATGCCGCTCAGATGGCTGCTGAAGATGCAGGCAAAAAAGCGCAGGAACACGGTGTTAAAACCCTGGAAGTTGAAGTTCAGGGCCCCGGTTCGGGCCGTGAATCGGCTCTGCGCGCACTGGCCGCGATTGGTTTCAACATCACCTCGATCCGTGATGTAACCCCGATCGCACACAACGGCTGCCGCCCGCCGAAACGCCGCCGGGTTTAATCCAGCTTTTAAGACTGGGGCTGTGTCTGAGACGCGGCCCCAGTATGTCATTTTGAAACCTCGGGCGTTCTGTCTTTGGGACATGGGGACAGAACAGGAATGGAGGGACGCATGATCCACAAGAACTGGGCAGAATTGATCAAGCCGACCCAGCTTGACGTGAAGCCGGGCAACGACCCGACTCGTCAGGCAACCCTGGTTGCCGAGCCGCTGGAACGCGGTTTTGGTCTGACCTTGGGCAACGCGCTGCGCCGCGTTCTGATGAGCTCGCTGCAGGGCGCAGCCATCACCAGCGTTCAGATTGACAACGTTCTGCATGAATTCTCCAGCGTTGCTGGTGTGCGTGAAGACGTAACCGATGTGGTTCTGAACCTCAAAGGTGTGTCGCTGCGCATGGAAGTCGAAGGCCCCAAGCGCCTGTCGATCAACGCCAAAGGTCCGGCAGTTGTGACCGCTGGTGACATTTCGGACAGCGCTGGCATCGAGATCCTGAACAAGGAACACGTGATCTGCCACCTGGACGATGGTGCCGATCTCTACATGGAACTGACCGTCAACACCGGCAAAGGCTACGTCCCTGCGGACCGTAACAAGCCGGAAGATGCGCCCATCGGCCTGATGCCGATCGACGCCATCTACTCGCCGGTCAAAAAGGTTTCGTATGACGTTCAGCCGACCCGTGAAGGTCAGGTTCTGGACTATGACAAACTGACCATGAAGGTGGAAACCGACGGTTCGATCACCCCGGAAGATGCGATCGCATTTGCGGCGCGCATCCTGCAGGATCAGCTGTCGATCTTCGTAAACTTCGAAGAGCCCGAAGCCGCTGGCCGTCAGGACGAAGACGATGGTCTCGAGTTCAATCCGCTTCTCCTGAAGAAAGTGGACGAGCTGGAACTGTCCGTACGTTCGGCCAACTGCCTGAAGAACGACAACATCGTTTACATTGGCGACCTGATCCAGAAAACCGAAGCCGAGATGCTCCGCACCCCGAACTTCGGCCGCAAGTCGCTGAACGAGATCAAAGAAGTTCTGTCGGGCATGGGCCTGCACCTGGGCATGGATGTCGAGGACTGGCCGCCGGACAACATCGAAGATCTGGCGAAGAAGTTCGAAGACGCTTTCTAAGCCATTCAGAATACCGGGGCGGTCCAATGGGCCGCCCTGCGTTGCAAATGCCCGGGCCTGCCGGGGACCATCTGGGTCACAAGACCCCAAGGAGAGCCCGCGACACGCATCGCTGGCCTGACAAAGCAAAAACGCAAGACTTAGGAGATAAACAATGCGTCACGCTCGTGGTTACCGCCGCCTGAACCGTACTCATGAACACCGCAAAGCGCTGTTCTCGAACATGGCCGGTTCGCTGATCGAACATGAACAGATCAAAACCACCCTGCCGAAAGCAAAAGAACTGCGCCCGATCATCGAAAAAATGATCACTCTGGCGAAACGTGGCGATCTGCACGCCCGTCGTCAGGCAGCTTCCAAGCTGAAGCAGGACCAGTATGTCACCAAACTGTTTGACGTTCTGGGCCCGCGCTACAAGGACCGTCAGGGCGGCTACGTCCGTATCCTGAAGGCCGGCTTCCGCTATGGCGACATGGCACCGATGGCGATCATCGAATTCGTTGATCGTGACGTCGACGCCAAAGGCGCGGCTGACAAAGCCCGCGTTGCAGCTGAAGAAGCAGCGGCTGACGAATAAGATCCTCGGTCATTCGACCGGACCTTTGCCCCCGTACCAGAAATGGTGCGGGGGTTTTTCTATGTCGTGCTTTGCCGCGCCTGCCGCCTCTTATGCGCGTTGTAGAGCCAGGGCGCAGCGAGTTTTTCATAGCCCCAAGAGGCCATCTGATAGACCCCGGGCAGGCGGCCCAATCGCGCCGCAAACCGGTATCGCGGTAGCTGTGCCCAGAGGATCAGGAAAGCGTCAAAACCGACGTAAAGCTGCCCCTGATGCAGCACGTGCAGACGCTTGGCCGCGTCCTCGGCGTTGACGCCCCAGTCTGACAGATCCACGCGGTTCAGATCCTCGAATCCCAGGGGCAGGGCGCGGGCCTCGGCATAGGCCGCGTAGTGACAAATCTCAGCGTTGCAGATTGGACACTCCGCATTGTAGAGCGTACGGGTTTCAGGTGGGTTTGGCATCAGGCAGGTCCTGTCATTTCCTGACAGAGGTAGCGCGCAGTTTCTGGGTGTCATCACCAAACCCCTAAAATCGCGCTGTTTTTTCCGCCTTTACAGAATCCCGAATCGCCGTTAGCGTCTGGGCATGACCTACCAGACCGCATCTTTTTGGTATTACTTTTATCCGAGCCATCCGGCGGTCGGAGGGGTCTGCGCGTACTGAATTACCAGAACATACGCACCAGAGATACCAAACGAACCGCCCCCTCCGGGCGGTCTTTTTGTATCCGCCCAAGGTTCAGGACCAAGGGGGCATCCAGACAGACAAAATCTAGGACGCCGCAACATGACCACCCAAACCGAAAACCTGCGCATCGCCGATATGATGGAAATGCGCGCCCCCGATGAACTGGCGGCCAAGCTGCCGATCACCGCCAAATCAATCCGCACTGTGCTGGACGGCCGCACAGCGGTGCAAAAGATCCTGCATGGGCACGATGACCGTCTGATCGTTGTGGTCGGCCCCTGTTCGATCCACGATCCCGAAGCCGCGGTAGACTACGCCAAAAAGCTGCAGCCGCTGCGTGAGGAGCTGGGCGACAATCTGGAGATTGTCATGCGGGTCTACTTTGAAAAACCGCGCACCATTTCGGGCTGGAAGGGTTTGATCAACGATCCCGGTCTGGATGGATCCTTCTGCATCGATGCCGGTCTTGAGGTGGCGCGCCAGCTGCTGATTGATGTGAATCAGATGGGCCTGCCGGTTGGGACAGAGTTCCTGGACAGCGCCGTGCCACAATACATCAGCGATCTGGTCAGCTGGGCCGCCATTGGTGCGCGCACCACTGAAAGCCAGATCCACCGGGAAATGGCCTCGGGCCTCAGCTGCCCGGTTGGCTTCAAAAACGGCACCCGTGGCAACGTGCAAATAGCCATTGATGCGGTTCGTTCGGCGGCGCATCCGCATCACTTCATGGCACTGGCGAAAAACGGCCGCGCAGCGATTGCCGCGACCAATGGCAACCCGGATTGCCACATCATCCTGCGCGGTGGTGGCGGCACCAACTTTGACGCGACCTCAGTCGATGCGGCCTGCCGGATGGCGGAACAGGACGGCATTCGCCCCCATGTGATGATTGACGCCAGCCATGCCAACAGCGGCAAGGATCCGTTGAAGCAACCCGCCGTGCTGGAAGACATCGCCGGCCAGATGGAGGCAGGCGATCGCCGCATCACCGGTGTGATGATCGAAAGCAATCTGGTTGAGGGCCGTCAGGATCTGGTGAAAGGCCAGAAGCTGGTCTACGGCCAGTCGATCACTGATGGCTGCCTTGGTTGGGAGGATACCGAATTCATGCTGCGCCGTCTGGCACAGGCGGTGGACACCCGCCGGGCCATGCCGATGCGCAAAGCCGGCTGATTTCAGCCCAAGAATATAAAGGGTTCTCCCCGGTCGGCCGGTCCGCCTTGCATTCGCAACGGGCCGGCCGCATATCATCTGCAAGATTGATTTAGAGGATCCTCATGTTGCGCACGCTGCCCGCATTCGTTTTTGCCCTTTCACTTGGCATCACCTCGGTGATCACACCTGCGGTGGCTGAGACCAAGATCCCTACAACACAGGCCGAGATCGCATTGGGTTTTGCGCCTTTGGTCAAACAGGCCGCGCCTGCCGTTGTGAACATCTACGCGAAACGCATCGTACAGGCCCGTCAAAGCCCGTTTCAGAACGACCCGTTCTTCCGCAATTTCTTCCGGGATTTTGGCGAAAGCCGCCCCCAGGTGCAGAACTCGCTCGGATCGGGCGTGATCCTGTCGGCGGATGGCTATGTGGTGTCGAACTTCCACGTGGTGGGCGGCGCAACGGATATTCGCGTGGTGCTGAAGGACCGGCGCGAATATGCGGCTGAGGTGGTGCTGGCGGATGAAGACAGCGATCTGGCGATCCTGAAACTGAAAGACGCCCCTGAAATGCCCTACCTGCCACTGCGTGACAGCGGCGCGGTGGAGGTTGGGGAGTTGGTGCTGGCCATCGGCAACCCCTTTGGGATCGGCCAGACTGTCAGCAGCGGCATCGTTTCTGGTCTGGCGAGATCCGGTGTCGCCACGGGGGCGGCGCGGGGCTATTTCCTGCAGACCGACGCGGCGATCAACCCCGGAAACTCGGGCGGGGCGCTGATTGATGTGAATGGCGCGCTGATTGGGGTGAACACCTCCATCCTGACGCGCTCGGGCGGTTCAAACGGAGTGGGGTTTGCCATTCCTTCCGATCTGGTGGCGCAGTTTGTGGCGCAGGCCCGTCAGGGGTTTGAGACCTTCCAGCGTCCCTGGGCCGGGATGAGCGGGCAAACGATCGACAATGATATTGCCGAGAGTCTGGGGCTGGACCGGCCCGGCGGGGTTCTGATTTCCGGCCTGCATGCGGCAAGCCCGTTTCGCGCCGCTGGCGTGCAGGCAGGCGATGTGATCCAGCTGGTTGCTGGCGCTGAGGTGAACAGCCCGCAGGAGATGATTTTTCGCATGTCCGTTGCGGGGCTGGGCAGCACGGTGCCGGTGACGCTGTACCGCGATGGTAGCCGGCAGGATGTTGATGTGTCACTGGTCCTCGCCCCGGAGGATCCGCCGCGCGCCACCTTGACGCTTAACAAGGGCGCTGCGCTGCCCGGCTTGCAATTGTCGCAGGTAAACCCGGCAGTGGTTGCGCAATATGGGCTGCGGTTTGACACATCGGGCGTGGTGATTGAGGATCCGGGCCCCTACGGCGCGCAGGTTGGGCTGCGCACGGGCGATCTGGTGCTGGGCATCAACGGTGTGGAAACAGACAGCCCCGAGGCCGTGGCCGAAGCGCTGGATCAGGCCAGCCGCCGCGTCGCCATTGTGGTGCAACGCGGGTTGCAGCGGGTACAGATCCGGTTCAGACTCTGACCCATGGCTGATCTTTTTCAATCTGCCCCCCCCGCACCCGTGGCGGATACAGCGCCGCGCCCGCTTGCGGACCGGTTGCGGCCCAAATCCCTGTCCGAGGTGATCGGCCAGCAGCAGGTTCTGGGCGAGGAGGCACCGCTGGGCGTGATGCTGCGATCTGGCAGCCTGTCCTCGCTGATCTTCTGGGGGCCGCCTGGGGTGGGCAAGACGACCATCGCGCGGTTGCTGGCGGATGAAACGGATCTGCATTTCGTCCAGATCAGCGCGATTTTCACCGGGGTGCCGGAACTGCGCAAAGTCTTTGAGGCCGCCAAGATCCGGCGTCAGAACGGGCAGGGCACGCTGCTGTTTGTGGATGAGATCCATCGGTTCAACAAGGCGCAGCAGGATGGCTTCCTGCCCTATATGGAGGATGGCACCATCCTCCTGGTTGGGGCGACCACGGAAAACCCCAGTTTTGAATTGAACGCCGCGGTTCTGTCCCGATCACAGGTGCTGGTGCTGGAACGTCTGTCACCGGAGGAGCTGGAAGCGCTGACCGCCCGCGCAGAGGCCGAGCTGGACCGCCAATTGCCACTGGACAAGGACGCGCGCGACGCGTTGTTGGAGATGGCCGATGGCGACGGGCGTGCATTGCTTAATCTGATCGAACAGGTTGCCGCCTGGCAGGTCGATGCACCGCTGGATCGTGAAGCCCTGTCAAACCGGCTGATGAAACGTGCGGCCAAATACGATAAATCCGGTGAGGAACATTATAACCTCATCTCAGCGCTGCATAAATCGGTGCGCGGCTCAGATCCTGATGCGGCGCTTTACTGGTATGCGCGTATGCTGGAAGGCGGCGAAGACCCCCGCTATCTGGCGCGCCGTTTGCTGCGCATGTCGGTCGAAGATATCGCGTTGGCAGATCCACAGGCCCAGACCATCTGCATGCACGCCTGGGAGGCGTATGAACGCCTCGGCTCTCCCGAAGGGGAATTGGCGCTGGCGCAGGCGGTGATCTATCTGGCCCTCGCGCCAAAGACCAACGCCGGCTACATGGCCTATAAGGCGGCGCGCCGTGCCGCAAAAAAACACGGCTCAGAACCGCCGCCAAAACACATCCTGAACGCGCCAACCCAGATGATGAAGGATCAGGGCTACGGCACGGGCTACGCCTATGACCATGACGCCGAAGATGGGTTTTCGGGCCAGAACTACTTCCCCGAAACCATGCCGCGGGAACAGTTTTATCAACCGGTGGAACGTGGGTTTGAGCGTGATCTGAAAAAACGGCTGGAGTATTTTGAGAACCTCCGGCGTAAGCGCGGCGATTAGCGGCGCGGATAGGGAGGGGCAGATGAGTATTTGGGAAACGATGAAGGCGCTTTCACTGTTTTATAAATACTCAAATTGCAACACATCAGATTGCTATGCGTCCGGGGCATAGGCGGCAACCGCGCTGCAAAACTTGACAATTCACCCCTCAACCCGCAGGAGGGGCGCCATGTTGACCACCGCTTTCCATGTGGCCCTTGGCGGGGCCTTGGGCGCCGTGATGCGCTATCTCTCGGGTGTGGCCATTTTCAAACTACTGGGGTCTGGTTTTCCGCTGGGCGTGTTGTTTGTGAATGTGCTGGGCTCGGGCCTGATGGGGATGTGTGTGGTCTATCTGGGTCAGAAAGGTCTGAGCCAGCTGAACCCGTTTTTGATGACGGGAATTTTGGGCGGCTTTACCACGTTTTCGGCCTTTTCTTTGGAAGCCTACACGCTGTTCGAACGCGGACAGCTGGGGTGGGCGGCGCTTTATGTTGGGCTGTCGGTGATCTGTTCGCTGGCGGCACTGGTGGCAGGCGTTTACTTGATGCGATGGGTGTTGGCATGAGCCGGGTACAGATGATCACAGTGGGGCCGGGTGACGGCGATCAGCGGTTGGACCGCTGGCTGAAACGGATGTTCCCGCATGTTGCGCAGGGCCGCATTGAGAAGATGTGCCGCAAAGGTGAGCTGCGCGTCGATGGCGGCCGGGTCAAGGCCTCCACCCGGTTGGAAACCGGTCAGACCGTGCGTATTCCGCCGCTGCCAGAGGCGGGGGAACAGCCCGCTGAACCTGCCAAACCCAAGATTTCGCCAGCGGATGAAAAGCTGATCCAGTCCTCTGTGATCTACCGTGATGACCATATCATCGCGATCAACAAACCGGCGGGCCTGCCGACCCAGGGCGGCAGCAAGCAGAAACGTCATGTAGATGGTCTGGCTGAGGCGCTGAAGTTTGGGTTTGAGGAAAAACCGCGGCTGGTGCATCGCCTCGATAAGGACACTTCGGGCGTATTGCTGCTGGCGCGGACCCGTCAGATTGCGCAGGCCCTGACCGGTGCGATCCGTCACAAACAAACGCGCAAGATCTATTGGGCGTTGGTTGCCGGAGTGCCGACCCCCTATCTGGGTGAGGTGAAATATGGTCTGGTGAAAGCGCCGGGTCATGGCCGCCACGGCGAAGGTGAGAAGATGATCTGCGTGCACCCGCGTGATGTGGACCGGACCGATGGCGCCAAACGGGCGCATACGCTTTATGCCACGCTTTACCGTGTGGCGGGGCGCGCGGCCTGGGTTGCGATGGAGCCGGTGACCGGCCGCACCCATCAGCTGCGTGCGCATATGGCTGAGATTGGCCACCCGATCATCGGGGATGGCAAATACGGTGGCTCGGGTCAGGAAAATCTGGGCGACGGTTGGGGCGCTCAGCTGGGTGGTGCCATTTCGAAGAAGCTGCACCTGCACGCGCGCCAAATGCAGTTTGAGCATCCGGTGACCGGCAAGGTGACATCGATCGAAGCGCCTTTGCCTGAACATATGGCGCACAGCTGGGAAACGCTGGGCTGGTCCGAAGACCTGATCGAACACGACCCGTTTGAGGGCCTCAGATGAGCGCTGATCTGCGGCTGATCCTCTTTGATGTGGATGGCACGCTGGTTGACAGTCAGGCCCATATTGTCGCCTCCATGACCCGGTCGTTTGAGGCGATGGATCTGGCGGCCCCCAGCCGTGAAGAGACGCTGAGCATCGTGGGGCTGTCCCTGCCGGTTGCCGTGGCGCAGCTGGCGCCGGCGCTATCCGCGGCGGATCAGGCCGCGGTCGTCGAGGGGTACAAACAGGCCTATATGCAGATCAGGGCCGCGCAGGGATCGGCACAATCCTCGCCGTTTTACCCCCATGCCCGGCAGGTGTTGGAAGAATTGGCGGCGGTGGATCACTACCTGTTGGGAATCGCCACAGGGAAATCCCGCCGTGGACTGGATGCCCTGTTGGCGGGGCATGGGTTGGAAAAGATGTTCCTGACCCAGCAGGTCGCAGACCATCACCCCTCCAAGCCGCATCCGGCGATGATCGAAACGGCACTGGCCGAAATGGGCCTGGCCCCGGAGCAGGCCGTGATGATTGGCGATACGGTGTTTGACATGGAAATGGCCCGCGCCGCAGGGGTTTCGGCAATTGCCGTTGAATGGGGCTATCACGACACGGCGCGACTGGCGCCCTTGGCGGATCATGTCATCAGTGACTTTCGCGCTTTGCCGCAGGTGATTGCGCAGATTTGGGAGAGCGATAAATGAGCATCATGAAGCCAAAACGCTTCTGGAAAGAGGCCACCGTTGCCGAGGTTGAGGGAGGTTTCCGGGTCGAGTTGGATGGTCGCCCGGTGCGGACCCCGGCCAAAACGCAGGTGATTCTCCCCACCAAAGGGTTGGCTGAGGCCATTGCGGCTGAATGGGACGCCCAAGAAGGCGAAGTAGATCCAGCCAAAATGCCCTTTACCCGGACAGCGAATTCGGCGCTGGACAAGGTCGCCACACAGCAGGCTGAGGTCGCAGACATGCTGGCGGAATATGGGGGCACGGATCTTCTGTGCTATCGCGCCACATCTCCGCAGGAATTGATCAGCCGTCAGGCCGCGGCCTGGGATCCGATGCTGGATTGGGCTGAGGCCGAATTGGGCGCCCGTCTGGCGATTGGATCGGGCGTGATGCATGTCGCGCAGGATCAAGCCGCATTGGACATCTTGGCGGCGCGCGTTCACGAAATGAACAACTTTAAGTTGGCTGGCTTCCATGATCTCGTTGGCATTTCAGGCTCCCTCGTTCTAGCCTTTGCAGCGGCGTTCAACCAACAGGAGATTGACGCAATTTGGGCCTTGTCGCGGATTGACGAAACCTGGCAGGAAGAGCAGTGGGGCGTTGACGAAGAAGCGGCGGAACAAGCTGCTGTGAAGAAAAGTGAATTTCTTCACGCGAAACGATTCTTCGACCTCAGCTGACCCCTGTATTTGCAGCACTTTTTCCCGTTTCCCTGGGGGAAACTATACGAATGCTTCGGTTTTTGTGATCTTCGGGTTGACCTTTTGCGATGAATCCGCCCAATGTTTCGACATTGCCGGGGCTGCCCCCGGCTTTATCGCCCTCGGCCCGAACCGGGGCCGAAGCATAACCGTCCATCAACAGGGCGGATAATCAGGAAGAGGTAAACATGAAAAAATCCGTATTTCTTGGCGCGCTGACCGTTGCTGGCCTGGCAGCCGGTGCCGCAGCAGCCGGGACCCTCGACGACGTGAAAGCACGCGGCAAGCTGAACTGCGGCGTGACCACTGGTCTGGTTGGTTTCGCAGCGCCTGACGCAAACGGCAACTGGGATGGCTTCGACGTTGGCGTATGCCGCGCCGTTGCAGCAGCTGTACTGGGCGACGCTCAGGCAGTTGAATTCGTTCCCACCACCGGTAAAACCCGCTTCACCGCTCTGGCCTCCGGCGAGATCGACATGCTGGCGCGTAACACCACCTGGACCTTCTCGCGCGATGTCGACCTGAAGTTCGAATTCGTTGGCGTGAACTACTACGACGGTCAGGGCTTCATGGTTCCGAAAGAGCTGGGTGTATCCTCGGCCAAGGAACTGGACGGCGCCACCGTTTGTATCCAGACTGGTACCACCACCGAGCTGAACCTGGCGGACTTCTTCCGCGCAAACAACATCAGCTACGAGCCGGTTCCGATCGAAACCAACGCAGAAGCACAGCAGCAGTACCTGGCTGGCGCATGTGACGTATACACCACCGACGCTTCGGGCCTGGCCGCTACCCGCGCCACCTTCGAAGCACCTGGTGACCACGTTGTTCTGCCCGAAATCATCTCGAAAGAGCCGCTGGGCCCGCTGGTCCGCCACGGTGACCACGAATGGGGTGACGTTGTACGCTGGACCCTGAACGCGCTGATCTCGGCTGAAGAGCTGGGTGTAACCTCGGCCAACATCGCTGAGCTGGCAGCTGGCACCGACGTTCCGGAAACCAACCGTCTGCTGGGCACCGAGGGTACCCTGGGCGAAATGCTGGGTCTGGAAGCTGACTGGGCCGTTAAAGCAATCGCCGCCGGCGGTAACTACGGTGAGCTGTTCGAGAAGAACATCGGTGAAGCAACCCCGATCGCCCTGTCGCGCGGTCTGAACGCTTCCTACAAAGACGGCGGTCTGCTGTACTCGCCGCCGTTCCGTTAAGGACATCTGGTAATGAAGGGCGCGGCCAAGGCCGCGCCCTTTGACTAACTGACAGGTAAAAGTTCGACCAATAGGCCGCAAAAAAAGGCCAGTGAAAACAACAAGGTCGACAGACGGGGACATCCCAAATGACAACACTCACCGACCCTCCGAAGGAGTCGTTTCGGCTATCTATGCTGATTTACGACACCCGGTATCGCTCGTTGACCATCCAGGTCATCGCGATGATCGGCTTCATGGTTCTGATCGGCTGGCTGATTTCCAACACCGCCCAGAACCTTCAGGCGCTTGGCAAAGAACCTAGCTTCCGTTTCCTCAGCGAACCGGCAGGCTATGATATCAACCAACGTCTTATCGAATATGATTCCCAGGCCACCCACCTGCGTGCTGCCTTTGTTGGCATCCTGAACACGCTGCTGGTGGCGGTACTGGGCTGTATCACGGCCACTATTCTGGGTGTGATTATCGGCGTTCTGCGCCTTTCCAAAAACTGGCTCATCTCGCGTTTGATGACGATCTATGTTGAAATGTTCCGCAACGTGCCGCTGCTGTTGTGGATCGTGTTCATCATGGCGATCCTGATCGAAACGTTGCCGGCACCGCGGGCGTTCCGGGGCGAAACCCCCGAGGCGACCATGAATCTGGCAGACAGTGTGGCCATCACCAACCGTGGTGTGTATGTGCCCGAGCCGCTGTTTTCCAACAGCCTTGGCAACATCCACCTGTTTGGCGAACACAGCCTGCGGTTTGACATCTCGCTGGATCTGATTGCGGTTCTGGCAGCGCTGTTCATTGGCCTGTTCATCCGTCGCAAGATCAAAACCCGCGCAGATGCGATTCAGGAAAGCACCGGTGATCGTCCGACCACCTGGTACCTGAGCCTGGGCGCTGTTGTGATCCCGACCGGCGCTGTGCTGATCGCACTGGGCTTCCACCTTGGCTACCCGGAGCTGAAAGGCTTCAACTTCAAAGGTGGCATTCACATGCGTAACTCGTTGATTGCGCTGTGGTTGGCTCTGTCGCTTTATACGGCAGCCTTTATCGCTGAAATCGTGCGTGCAGGTATCCTTGCGATCTCCAAGGGTCAGACCGAAGCCGCGTCGGCACTGGGTCTGCGTCCCAACCGGACGATGAGCCTGGTGATCCTGCCGCAGGCGCTGCGGGTCATCATCCCGCCGCTGATTTCGAACTACCTGAACCTGACCAAGAACTCTTCGCTGGCAATTGCGGTGGGCTATATGGATCTGACCGGCACGCTAATGGGCGTGACGCTGAACCAGACCGGCCGTGAGCTTGAAACCGTTCTGATGGGCATGAGCATCTATCTGGCAATCAGCCTGCTGATCTCGATGGTCATGAACTGGTACAACAACAGCGTCAAACTGGTGGAGCGGTAATATGAGCGACGTATCTTTTGTTCGCACTGAGATGCTGCCGGAACAAGATCCGCCAGCAAGCTCGGTTGGGGTTGTCGGCTGGTTGCGTGAGAACCTGTTCTCGGGCGTCTGGAACTCGATCCTGACAGTGATCTCGGGGGTGTTCATCTTCTACACCCTCTATGGTCTGCTCTCCTGGGCGATGGTGCCCACTTGGGCGGCAGGGTCGCTGAATGAGTGCCGGGAAATCCTGCACAACATGGGCCGTGAAGGCCATCTGGCAGGCGCCTGCTGGGGCGTGATCTCGGAACGTTGGGAGCAGCTGATGTTCGGCTTCTACCCGAACGGTTCGGAAGAAGGCACAGCCGATCTGCGCTGGCGTCCGGTTCTGGCCTTTGTTCTGTTGATCGTGGCACTGGCACCGGTTCTGTTTGCAGACAAGGTCCCGGGCAAGCTGATCTACCTCAGCATGGCCTATCCCTTCCTGCTGCCGTTCCTGCTGTGGGGCGGGTCGATCTGGTCGCCCATCGCCGTCGCCGCTGGTTTCGGTGTGGGCTATGCCGCCTATCGTGTCATCGATGGGGTCGCGGGCAGCCTAGCTGCCGTGATTGGATCGGTCGCCGCTGCAATCCTCTGGTGGCTCTTCCTTGCATCCCCTGTTGCGGGGCTGCTGGCGGATATCATCCCGCTGGGCCTGGAGCCGGTCGAAAGCCGTAAGTTTGGTGGCTTCATGCTGTCGATCACCATCGGGGTTGTGGCCATTGGCCTGTCGCTGCCGATCGGGATCGTTCTGGCGCTTGGCCGTCAGTCGGATCTGATGATCGTCAAATCGCTTTGCGTTGGCTTCATCGAGTTCATCCGTGGTGTACCGCTGATCACCCTGTTGTTCGTCGCATCGACGCTGCTCAACATCTTCATGCCTCCGGGTACGGATTTTGACATCATCATGCGCGTGTTCATCATGGTGACTCTGTTTGCATCGGCCTATATGGCCGAGGTGATCCGGGGTGGTTTGGCCGCTTTGCCGAAAGGCCAGTACGAAGGGGCCGACTCGCTTGGTCTGAACTACTGGCAGGCACAGCGCCTGATCATCATGCCGCAGGCGCTGAAGATCTCGATCCCTGGGATCGTGTCGACCTTCATCGGCGTTTTCAAAGACACCACGCTGGTGTCGGTGATCGGCCTGTTTGACCCGCTGAACCTGACCAACGCCATCCGCGCGGACTCCAATTGGAACGGGATTGTCTGGGAACTCTACGGCTTCATTGCTGTGCTGTTCTTCATCTTCTGTTTCTCCATGTCCCGCTACTCCATGTATCTTGAGCGCAAGCTCAGAACTGACCATCACTAAGGAGATCATGATATGTCTGATCTTGCTGTAGACCGCGATATCGACCGCTCCAAGATGCAAGTCTCGGATGAGGTTGCGATTGAAATCTCGAACATGAACAAGTGGTACGGTGCGTTCCACGTTCTGCGCGACATCAACCTGACCGTAAACCAGGGCGAGCGTATCGTTATCGCTGGCCCCTCGGGCTCCGGTAAATCGACCCTGATTCGCTGCATCAACCGTCTGGAAGAACACCAGGCGGGGCGGATCATCGTTGACGGGACTGAGCTGACCTCGGATCTGAAAAACATCGATAAGATCCGGTCCGAAGTTGGCATGTGCTTCCAGCACTTCAACCTGTTCCCGCACCTGACCATTCTGGAAAACCTGACCCTCGCCCCGATCTGGGTGCGCAAGACGCCCCGTAAAGAGGCGATTGAGACGGCGATGTACTTCCTTGAGAAGGTGAAAATCCCGGATCAGGCCAACAAGTACCCGGGCCAGCTGTCCGGTGGTCAGCAGCAGCGTGTGGCGATTGCCCGCTCGCTCTGCATGAAGCCGCGCATCATGCTGTTTGACGAACCCACCTCGGCGCTTGACCCAGAGATGATCAAAGAGGTGCTCGACACCATGATCGAACTGGCCGAAGAGGGCATGACCATGCTCTGCGTGACCCACGAGATGGGCTTCGCCCGTCAGGTGGCCAACCGCGTGATCTTCATGGACCAGGGCCAGATCGTGGAACAGAACGAGCCGGAAGAGTTCTTCAACAACCCGAAGAGCGATCGGACCAAACTGTTCCTCAGCCAGATCCTGGGGCACTAAGATGGCTTTGCTCGGCCTCCGCTTCGCCCATGTGGCACCAGAAGCTGAGGCCGAGGGCATTGCCAAGGCCCTCCGGGGCCTTGGCCTTTCCCCGAAACACTTCCCCGAGGCGGAGGGGTTTCCGGGCACGATATTCCCAACAGATGACGAAAAAAGCTGGGCTGAGTTCTGGCATGCCAGCGATGAGATGCCGGCAGGCACCATGCTGCAGCTTGTTGTCGATGATGCAGATGCGATGGCTGCAGAGGCCCGCCAAAACGGGCTGGAGCCGCAGGGCCCGATGGATGCCCATGGTGAGCGGATCTATTTCCTGACGCTGCCCGGTGGTTTGCAGATGAGCTTTCAGTCCAAGCTCTGAGCTTTTTCCACACCTGCCAGCAATTTGCCCAGCAGTCGCGACAGCTCCGCCTGTTCGTCGGCGGTTAGCCCCGCTGTCAGACGGTGCTGATTGGCGACATGTTCGCTGACACAACCCTCAATCAGCTGGAACCCGGCATCGGTCAGCTGCACGGTCACGCTGCGCGCGTCAGTCGCGGATTTCACCCGTTCGATCAGGCCCTGTGCCTCCAAACGGTCCAGCCGGTTGGTCATCGTGCCTGAGGTGACCATCGTCCAGTCTATCAGTTCCGACGGGGTCAGCGCGTAGGGCGCACCGGAACGCCGCAGAGTGGCCAGCACATCAAAGCTGGCTGAGTTGAGCCCATGTGCCTTGAACACGGTTTCCATCCCATGCCCCAAAGCCTGGGCGAGTCGCTTGTTGCGGCCGACAAGAGCCATGGGCAGCAGCTGCAGGTCGGGGCGTTCGGCGGCCCATTGCGCCAAAATTCTGTCGACGTGATCCATGGTTAGCAGATTTTCAGCAAACTATCTTGACGTCAAGCTAAATGCGAATATCTTGACGTCAAGATAAAAGGATAGGAATTGTCCGATGACCCGTAAAACTGATTTGATGCTCACTGCTCTGGCCCCGGCGATCTGGGGCAGCAGCTATATTGTCACCACTGAATTGCTGCCGGATGGCTACCCGCTGACGGTGGCGGCACTGCGGGCATTGCCTGCGGGGCTGTTGCTACTGGTGCTGGTGCGCCAGCTGCCGCCCGTGGCCTGGCTGGGCCGTCTGTTCATTCTGGGGGCGCTGAACTTCACTCTGTTCTGGGCGGCCTTGTTTGTGGCCGCCTATCAGCTGCCGGGCGGGGTGGCCGCCACGCTTGGTGCGATCCAGCCGTTGATCGTGTTGCTGTTGGCGCATCGGTTGCTAGGCGCTGCGCTGTCGCCGTTGTCCCTGACCGCCGCGCTGACCGGGATCCTTGGGGTAGCGCTCCTGATCCTTGGGCCGGATGCCCGGTTGAACACCCTGGGCGTGCTGGCCGCGCTGGGGGGCGCCGGATCGATGGCGCTGGGTGTGGTGCTGACCCGCAAGTGGCAACCACCGGTGCCGCCACTGACCTTCACCGCCTGGCAGTTGACCGCAGGGGGGCTGCTGCTGGTGCCACTAGCGCTGATCTTTGAACCCGCTTTTCCGGTACCGGATGCGAAGGCCTTGGCAGGCCTGGTCTGGCTGGGGCTGATCGGCGCTGCACTGACCTATTACCTGTGGTTCCGCGGCATTGCCCGTTTGGGCCCGGAAGCGATCACCGGTCTGGGCTTCCTCAGCCCGCTGAGCGCGGTGATGCTGGGCTGGCTGGTGCTTGGGCAGGGGCTGAGCCCGCTGCAAAGCCTTGGTGCGCTGATTGTGCTGGGATCTGTCTGGGCTGGCAATGTTGGGGCGCGCCCCAAACAGCCGAAACCCGCGCGCGCCTAAGCGATCAGGTCAATCGGCGTGGGATCGTGAAATTGAGGATTTGGCCCATCCCAGGGCCAACCTCTGACCAGCTGTCAGCCTCAAATTGATAAACGGTTGTGGCGCAGGTGGGATAGCGGTCAAAATCCGCATCCCCCGGGTGGCCGGCGGCCAGTGTGTCGGCAAAATCTGCGATCCCAGGATTGTGGCCTAGCATCAGTACGGTTGCCGCATCACCAGCCTGTTTCAGCACCTCCAACATGGCAATCGACGGCGCCAGATATAGCCCGCGCAGAAACCTTTCCTCAGCCTCCAGCACCAGACCTGCCCATGTTTCCCGCGTGCGCGTCGCGTCAGAAGACAGCAGCAGATCCGGCAGATACCCGTTGCCGCGCAGCCAGTCGCCCAAGGCCTTGGCTGAGGCCTGACCGCGTGGGTTCAACCCCCGCTCATGATCGGATTGCAACGGGTCGTTCCAATCAGATTTGGCGTGGCGCATCAGGATCAATTTCAGGCTCATCGAAAGGCTTTCATATGGAAATGGCTGTGTTCAGGCAGCCTGCCATAGGACTGGCTGGTGGGACAAGATCGCCGCACCAGACAGCCCTGCATGCACGCCGCCCCTTCGGGGCTGTTGAGGTGGCTTTTGCAGGCCGCCACATCATAGCCCTGTGGCCCCAGCGCGCCGATAGGGCAGGCGGTCTGGCAGGGTTGCAAGGCGCAGAGGTCACAGGGAGGGCTGGGACGGGCGGGGATCTCCAGCCGTTCGGCAAAGCCCAAGGCACCGCGATATGACACCAGTAGCCCCGCCTGATCATGCACCAACAGCCCAACCGGCGAGGACCAGGCCCGCCCGGTTTCTGTGGCCCAACGGATGAAGGGCTGAAACGGCGGCCCGCCAAAGGGGAATAGCGCCGCCGCCCCCAGGTCGCGTGCCAGATCACCGATCACCCGGTCTGACCAGCGGTCCATTGGGTCGGCAGCACCATCACGATACTCGGGTGTTTCGGTGAACATGGCCCAGAACCCGGGCTCCTGCGGGCCCAGCATGACCACGGTCTTTAGGCCGTCCAAATCCTCGGGGTGCAACGCCCCCATGACAGACAAATGTCGCCCGGAGGCGGCATCTGCTATCTCATCCCAACGGCTCACCCGTCCTCCGGGTCATCATTGCGGATCATCGATCCGGCGCCGTGTTCTGTGAACAGCTCCAGCAGGCAGGCATTGGCGACACGGCCATCCTGAATGACAACGGCGCGCACGCCATCCTCCACCGCTTTCAGCGCGGTTTCGGTTTTCGGGATCATGCCGCCGGCAATCGTGCCATCGGCGATCATGTCGCGCACCTGTTGGGTGCTGAGCTGTGTCACCACCTCACCATCGGCGCCTTTGACACCGGCCACATCGGTCAGCAGCAGCAGGCGATCGGCCTTTAGCGCACCGGCGATGGCGCCAGCGGCCGTGTCACCGTTGACGTTATAGGTTTCATTGCCTTCGCGGCCTGCGCCGATGGGGGCAATCACCGGGATCATGCCGGCTTCACACAGATCGCGCACCACCTGCACGTTCATCTCGCTCGGGCGACCGACAAAACCCAGTTCCGGATCATCAGCGTCACAGATCATTAGACCGTCATCTTTGCCGGAAATCCCGATGCCGCGCCCCCCTTCGTGGTTGATAGCCTGAACAATCCGTTTGTTGACCATGCCTGCCAGCACCATTTCCACCACTTCGACCGTGGCTTTGTCGGTGACCCGCTTGCCACGCACCCAGTCGCTTTCGATGTTCAGCTTGCCCAGCATCTCATTGATCATCGGGCCGCCACCGTGGACCACCACCGGGTTCACGCCGACTTGTCGCATCAGAACCATGTCACGGGCAAATTCGGCCATCGCCTCATCATTGCCCATGGCGTTGCCGCCAAATTTCACGACAACCACAGCGCCGGTGAAGCGCTGCAGATAAGGAAGCGCCTCGGACAGTGTCCGGGCCGTGGCAATCCAATCGCGGTTCATGTTCTGCTTCTTCATTGTGATCTGGTATCTTTTTATAAACCCCCTCGTGTTAGCGGCTTCGCCGCGCGCTGCCAAGACCGTTCAAGCGGTTGCGCCCCCATGCTAGGCTGCTACTGTCGGCGCGCGCGCATATGGGACAGAGCAAGGAGTGGCCCGGATGAGTGGAAAAAGCAGTGACAGACGCAAAACCCTGCTGCTGACGGGGGCCAGCCGCGGCATTGGCCATGCCACGGTGCGCCGGTTTAACAAGGCAGGCTGGCGGGTGATGACCTGTTCCCGGGCGCCGTTCCCCGCGGAATGCCCCTGGGGCGGCGGTGAGGAAAACCACATTCAGATCGATCTGTCGGATCCGACGGATACCATCAACAAGGTGGAAGAGATCCGCGATCGTCTGGACGGCAAGCTGGACGCGCTTGTCAACAACGCCGGAATCTCACCCAAAGGGCCAGACGGCGGCCGGTTGAACACCATCGACACCGATCTGATGACTTGGGGGCAGGTGTTCCATGTGAATTTCTTCTCCTCCGTCGTGCTGGCGCGGGGCCTGCGGGAAGAACTGGCCGCGGCCAAAGGCGCGGTGGTCAATGTGACCTCCATCGCGGGCTACCGGGTGCACCCCTTTGCCGGGGCGGCCTATGCCACGTCCAAGGCGGCGCTGACGGCGCTGACCCGCGAAATGGCAAATGATTTCGGGCCGATGGGGGTTCGCGTCAATGCAATTGCCCCGGGTGAGATTGAAACCGCAATCCTGAGCCCGGGAACGGAAAAACTGATTGAGGATATTCCGCTGCGCCGTCTGGGGCAGACCGAAGAGGTGGCAAACACCATCTACTTCCTCTGCACCGAGGCGTCTTCTTACATCTCAGGCACTGAGATTGAGGTGAACGGCGGCCAGCACGTCTAAGGCCGCCGTCCTTATTGTTTAAACCAGCGTTGCGATTGTGCTGCGCAGGGTTTCGATGCCGTCACCCTTTTCTGAGGAAGTCACGATCAGCTCAGGAAAGGCGGCGGGGTGTTTCGACAGTTTCTCACGCACCTGATCAAGGATCCGCTCGCGGTCTTTGGCCTTCACTTTGTCCTCTTTGGTTAGCACGCATTGAAACGTCACGGCCGAGCTGTCCAGCAGGCTCATGATCTCTTCGTCCACCGGTTTGACCCCGTGGCGATGATCCACCAGCACAAAGGCCC